>CAJFUS010000132.1 GCA_904420235.1 Candidatus Neoanaerotignum tabaqchaliae | reverse complement strand
TTGGCATGGGCGGGGCCAAAAATTTTGATTGCTCGCTTATCAAAGGAAAGAGACTTATAAACATAGATTCCGAGGAGGAAGGGGAAATTATAACAGGCTGTGCCGGAGGAATGAGGGCGGAGCTTAAAGTGCCGGTTAAAAGAATGACGGCTCCACCCAATGCCGTATACTGCCAAATTTCAATATCCGGACTTAAGGGAGGTCATTCGGGCTCCGACATCCATCTGAACAGAGCCAGCGCCATTAAGCTTGCGGGAAGGCTTATGAACGAGCTTTTTAACAGCGGCCTTTGCGGTCTTTGCGAGGTTACGGGCGGCAATAAGGACAATGCCATACCAAGAGAAACAAAAATAATAGTGTGGTGCGCTGAAAAAGATATTAAAGAAATAAATGAAATTGTTTTGAAATGTGAGGAAATGTTTTCTAAGGAATATTCGCCAGCTGAAAATGGAATAACTATAACAATGGATAAAATTGATATAAGGCCGGAAACGGTTCTTAGTGCGGATACATTCGGCGTGATAAAAGATGTGATAAATCTTATTCCCTTTGGCGTTGTTTTTATGAGCGGAAAAATAAACGGCCTTGTTGAAAGCTCCAATAACATAGGAGTAATAAGAACATACAAGGATTATGTGTCAATTATATCGGCGCCAAGAAGCTCTGTTGAGACAAGGCGTGACTTAATTGAGAGCAAATTTGTTTCTATAAGCCGCCTTACAGGCTCTGCTTTGGAGATAAGAGGAAAGTATCCCGCTTGGGAATACAGAGAAATATCGCCTTTAAGGGATATTATGGTTGAGACATACAAAGACATGTTTGGAAAGGAAATGTGTGTAAACGCCATACATGCGGGCCTTGAGTGCGGAATATTATCAAAGGGAATGCCTCAGGTTGACATGGTCTCAATAGGGCCTGAAATGTATGATGTGCATACAACAGAGGAACGGATAAGCGTAAGCTCTGTTGAGAGAACATATAAATATATTATAGAGGTATTAAAAAGACTTAAATAAAAGAGGTATTGTTTTATGAAAAAGCCATGGCACAGCAGATATTTTGAGGTTTCGCTACTTGCGTCCATAGCCGCTATTGCGGTTTGCGCCGCTTTTCTTGTTATGAGCAACGTGGCGACCATATTTAAATGTCTGTGCAGTGGCTTTTTTGGGGTTATAGGTCTTTTTACGCCTCTTTATATAGCCGTTGCTGTTGCCTTCGTGCTTGACCCAGTTGTTGATTTTTTTCAAAACGAAACGGGGAATATTTTAAAAATAAAGCCTATTAAGGGCGCTTTTAAAAAAAGAGTTAGAGGAACTGCCGTAACATATATAGTTATATTTCTGCTTTTGGCCGCTGGGATTAGGCTTACAATAAACAGCGTTGGGGCCAACGAGGTTGGACAACTTTCGGGAGTTATTGAGGACTTTGTGGGAGATATGAGAAATTTTCTTATATCCGTTAAAAACGTTCTTGACGACACCGGACTTTTTGGCGATACCGACGCCATATTTAGTGGCATAACAAACAGGTTTTCAGACATATCTCAAAGAGCAGTTTTCTCGGCGGCTCTTTCTATTACATCGGCAGGCGGATTTTTGCTTAATTTGGGCGTTGGTCTTGTGGCGGCTTTCTACTTTTTGTGCGAAAAGGAACGGCTTTTATACAGGCTTAATGAGACAGCGGAAGTGTTTCTGCCAAAGCGGGTTTTTAAATTTGTTAAAGGTATAGCCTTAGACCTTAACGGCATATTTTCCGGATATGTGGCCGGTCAAATTATGGACGCTCTTATAATGACAGTTCTTATAAGCGCGGCCATGTGGATTTTGGGAATAAAATATTTTATGATTATAGGCATAATTTCGGGAATAGCAAATCTTATACCATACATTGGCTCCATAGCGGCGTTTGTGCTGTCTGTTGTGGCGGCGGCCGCTCAGGGAACGCCAATGAGGGCCCTTTATGCCGCCATAATAATTTTATCGCTTCAGCAGTTTGACGCCATGTTTATAGTGCCAAGGGTTGTTGGCAGCAGAGTTAAGCTGCATCCGGTGCTTGTTATATTGGCTCTTTCGGTGTTTGGAGGAATGTTCGGCATTTTGGGAATGATATTTGCTGTGCCTATTACGGCGTTTATTAAACAGAATTTTGATAGGATTTATATGGAAAAGAAATTTAGGGCTTGATAATTAAATTTTATATGGTATATTTATTGTTTAGGTGATATTTATTATGGACAACAGGTTTTTAAGGACCCGTATGCTTATAGGGGAAAGCTGTTTTGAGCGTCTTAAAAAAAGCACTGTTATGATATTCGGCCTTGGTGGGGTAGGCGGATATGCCGCCGAGGCCATAGCCAGAAGCGGCGTTGGACATATAATACTTGTTGATAACGATGTTATAAGCATTTCCAATATAAACCGTCAAATTTTGGCTCTAAGCAGCACCGTGGGAAAACATAAAACCGAGCTTATGAAGGAGCGCATAGCTCTTATAAACCCAGAGGCTGTTGTGGAAATACATACAATCTTTTATTTGCCTCAAAACAGTGATATAATAAAAGGGAACATAGATTACATTGTTGACGCTGTTGACACCGTAAGTGCCAAAATAAGCATAGTGGAAAGGGCTTCCCAAATGGGAATACCGGTTATATCCTCAATGGGGACAGGATTTAAGCTTAACCCGTCAATGCTTGAGGTGAGCGATATTTATAAAACTTCGGTGTGCCCTTTGGCTAAGGTTATGCGTCACGAGCTTAAAAAGCGCGGTATAAAAAAACTTAAGGTTGTTTACTCAAAGGAAAAACCAATTGAGCCTGAATTTACGGCAGATGAGGGCAATCTGCGCAAAAGAACAACGGCAAGCTGCGCTTTTGTTCCTCCGGCGGCAGGGCTTTTAATAGCCTCGGAGGTTATAAAAGACATAGCGGGTATACAATAATAGCAGGAGGTAATTTTATGGCTGAAAAAGGTCAGGTTATAGGTCTTAAAAATAACGAATCATTAGCCGTTATAAAAATGACAAGGCTTGAGGCATGCGCCAAATGCAAAGCCTGTATTGCGGGAATGACCGAGAAGGAAATGTTTGTTGAGGCCGAGAACATGTGCGATGCAAAAGTTAACGATTGGGTTGAGGTTGAGCTTGAGCCAAACGGATTTATGAACGCTGTGCTTATTATGTATGGTTTGCCTTTTGTGGCCTTTATGGCCGGTGTGTTGTTGGGATACTTTGTCATAGGCCCGATGCAGTCGTTTATAAATATAGAAATTTTCTCGTTTGTCATGGGTCTTATATTTACTTTTGCAACGTTTTTATGGATTAAAAG
>CAJFUS010000131.1 GCA_904420235.1 Candidatus Neoanaerotignum tabaqchaliae | reverse complement strand
TCGAGCACCTGTGACGAGCAGTTAACTCTGTCGTGAACAAGAACGAGCTTAAGACGGTCTTTGGCCACATTTCCTGAAGAAGGCTCTTTTTTTCTGAAAAATCCTAAAAAATCAAAAAGTTCCATTTAATACCACTCCTGTCAAAGGCACATGTTATATAAACAAGACGCTAATTATCCGCGCTGGAATAAGCTTTTAAGCTTGTCCATAAAAGTTTTCTCCTGCTTCAATTGCATTATTGGCACATCCTCGCCAAGTATTCGTCTTGTTATGTTTCGGTATGCCTGTCCGGCCCTTGAGTTTTCAACGGTAACGGCCGGCTCTCCTTTGTTTGTTTGAACAACTATGGATTCATCGTCCGGAACAACGCCTATAATATCAACTGCAAGTATTTCTGTAACATCGTCCATAGACATCATGTCGCCGCGGTCTACCATATCAGGGCGCACCCGGTTAAGTATAAGCGAAGGGTTTGTAAGTTCATTGGCCTCAAGAAGACCTATTATTCTGTCAGCGTCTCTTACGGCTGAAACCTCTGGCGTTGTTACAACAAGAGCCCTGTCAGCTCCGGCTATGGCGTTTTTAAATCCCTGCTCAATACCAGCAGGGCAGTCTATTAATATGTAATCAAACTCATCTTCCTTAAGACTGTCGCAAAGTTTTTGCATTTGCTCTGGAGATACAGCGTCTTTATCCCTTGTTTGAGCAGCGGGAAGAAGGTAAAGTCCCGTATATCTTTTATCTTTTATAAGGGCTTGCTTAAGACGGCACTTTCCCTCTACAACGTCAACAAGGTCATATACTATTCTGTTTTCAAGGCCCATAACCACATCAAGATTTCTAAGGCCAATATCAGCGTCCACAAGAGCCACTTTTTTGCCTAAATTGGCAAGGCCGCAGCCAAGGTTAGCAGTTGTTGTTGTTTTTCCAACCCCGCCTTTTCCGCTTGTTATTACAATTACTTCTCCCATTGTTATCCTCCCAGCTTTATCAGCTAATTAGCTATGCTAATTGACAAATTTTATTATAGTTTTTGTTTGTAAATTCAGGCAAAGCCAATATGTATCTATATAAGTCTATATTAACAAAAATAGAAAGATTTTGCACCAGTTTTTTTTAGCAAATTTTAAAAATAAAGTATAATATTTTACATTAATCGACGGCGTTTTTATTTTTTTAATTAAAACATACCTTAATCAAATGACGAAACATATATTTTTCCGTCCTCAACGTAGGCATATTCCGGTTTGCGGTTTACTTTTGAGTCGCCGTCAGGAAATCTGGTTATTATGTTTCCTATTCTAAGCTGAACCGGTATAAGACTGAGGGCGAATACGAAGGCGTCTTTCTCGCCTTCACAGCCGGCATGGGCTATGCCTTTAAGCGCGCCAAGTATTAATATATTGCCTTTTGCCTTAACCTGAGCTCCTGGGTTTACATCGCCTAAAATAACAATACTTCCGTCAAACTCAAGGGACATGCCGTTTCTTAAATTGCCCTTATAAAATTTTGTGTTATTTTCATCAATTGAAAATGCAGAGTTAACAAGCTGGTCAATTTTTTTCTCAACTTCGGCATTTTCGGGTTTGTTATTTTCTGATGCCTCAGACTGGTCTTCATTATTTTCTTTTTCCTCAACTTTGGCGTTTTCCTCAGCCTCTTTTTGCGCCTCGGCGTCTTCTATTATTTTGCCTACAGACCGTCCTTTTTCTGTGAATCCGATTTCAGGCTCGTCATCAGAAGGGGAGCCGCCTTTTTTGTTGTCGTCTGTAATAAATGTAATCATTATAAATCTCCTCCATAAAACAAGAAATAAACTTTATTTTTATGTCTTACCCTAATCAGCCAATTCCACGTCCATATAGCTGTTTTCAGGGGTGTAATTAAGACCCATATACTCGGCTATTATATTCCTTCCAACAATGGCTGAAGGTGTAGGCGAGTATTCCCCAAAGGGTATCATTACCGTAACTGAAATTTGTGGGTTTTCATAAGGCGCAAAGCCAACAAACCATGTATGAGAGCTTCTTAAAAGATTTTCTTGGGCGGTTCCGCTTTTGGCCGCTACATTTATAGGAAAATCGTTAAAATATGTTCTCAAGGTTCCTCTTGTTCCTTGTGTTACAAGGCGCATTCCCTCATAAACGGCATCAAGATTTTCTTGGGATATATTTATTGACTGCTCAACAACAGGCTCTGATTGTTCTATAATCTCGCCTGAGGACGTTTCTACTTTGTCAACGACGCTGAATTTGTATCTTGTTCCACCGTTAGCCAATGTAGCGATATATTTATTCATAATAACAGGCGTGTAATTATTTACCGACTGACCTATGGCTGCTCTTATGGTGTCGCCGTCGGTCCAGTTGGTTTGACTTGTTGTGGCGTCAGGATTCTGCCATTTAATTGTCTGCTCTTTATACTCAGGTGAAGCCATATTTGACTCTGTCTCTTCAAGTTCTATTCCCGAAACGCCGTTAAGGCCGAAAGCCTCCATATAACTGTTAAGTGTTTCTATAGCCTGAGCTGTGGTGCCCTCGTCGCTGTTTCCAAGACGATAGGCCGTTTCATAAAAGAAATAGTTGCACGAAACCTCAAGGGCCTGAGAAACGTTTATATATCCATGATTTCCTCCGCTGTTTGAGTAAATCCAACATCTTGCGTATGGTGTGCCGGCCTTTGTGAACAGCCCCGAATCTCTTATTGTGCTGCTGGGGCTTATAACGCCGGATTCAAGGCCGGCTATTGATGTTATCATTTTAAATGTTGAGCCGGGTGCCTTTTTTTGTTTTAAAGGCCGGTTTACAAGAGGCGTTGTAGGGTCATTTATAAGCTGTGTGTAATACTCGCTGTCAAAGTTGTTAACAAGCCTGTTGTTGTCATAAGACGGATAAGTTACAAGGGCAAGAACTTCACCTGTATTAACGTCTGATACAACAACCGAGCCAGTGCTTGGGTCAAGATTTGTTTGGTATGGATGTAGTTCACGGCTCTCCAGTTTTTCTATTATAACAGACAGCGGTGAGAGTGTTCCGTTTCTGACGCTGTTTATATAATCCTCGTCCCCTGTTATAATTCCCTGCTCAAAAAGCAGCAATGTCATGTCCCTTGTGGATATTTCTCCGGACTCTATTTCGTCGGTTATTATAAGCTTGGCGGTATCGGAAGCGCCTTCGGCGGTAATATCAAAATCAGGCTCTTTTGAGAGTATATGGCTGTATATTTCAGACGATACTTCCCCGAAAGAGGAACATATTTTTGAAACCGATATGCTGTTGCAGTTTACCATAGATATAAAAAGTTCTCTAAGGGATATTGGCATGTCGCTGGCTCTTGTAGCCTGAAGCTTTGATATAAGGGTATCGGCTAAGGCTTGTTCAAGATAGTCATATGCCGCGATTTGAAGCTTTTTGTCTATTGTAAGAAATATATTGCTGCCTGATACAGGAGCTTTTGTTTCTATTGTGTTTATACGTCTTCCGGAGGCGTCAACCTCAACAAGGCTTTCGCCGTCCTCGCCGCGCAGTTCAAGCTCATATATGTTCTCAATGCCTATTTTGCCTATGGTATCATTAGCGGTATAACCATAGTCTCTAAATTGTTCGTATTCGGTGTCATTTATTCTTCCTATATATCCTATTATGTTTGAAAAATACTCTCCGTCAGGATATTCTCTAAGAGAGTCGGTGTCTATAAAAACACCTGGAAATTTGCTGTTATTTTCCTCTATTGAGGCCATTGTGCTGTCTTTTATGTTTATTGATACCGTAACTGGCTGATATTTTCTATAGCGTACAAGATATATAGAATATCTTATTGACACAAGTTTTCTTTTGGTATCTTCTGAAAGACATTGAGGAATATCAAAAAGCTCTTCTAAATAATCTATTGTCTCATCGGCCGTATAGTTATATTGCTCCTCGTCCATGGATATAGATTGCTTAAATGATATTTCCTGAGCGTGGTTACCGTCAAATAGGAACTCGTATGGCATTGATGAAGATATAGGAACATCATCGGTTATAGTTTCGCCGTTTTCGTCAAGTATTTTTATAAGTGAAAGAAGCATTAAGTTTTTATCGGGACACTCAACGGCCAATGAAAGAAGCTTCCTTTCATTTTCCTCTGACAAGTTATAAGGAACCTCGAATTTTTCCATAAGATAGCTATACGTTTCTTCAGCGGTAAAATCAAGCTGCCTTTTTTCAAGACCTATCTCTTGTTTCCACTTAGTTTCCTCTTCCGGAGAGGCAAAAGTGAAGGATTTATTTGCGCCTGATGTTATTGGCAGAGTGTCAGCCACTGTATCTGGTCGGGCCGTAACATAGTCAAGAAGGTCTTTATTTTTATTTGTTAATGCTGCCGTTACACTGTCGTCAAATTTTATTGAAAAAGCCGCCTCGTTAACAGCTAAAGGGCGGCCATACCTGTCGTATATCATGCCCCTTGAGGCCGGGATTGTCAGGTTCTGCATTATGCTTGTTGTAAGTTCCTGCTGATATTTTTCTCCTCCTACTATCTGAAGGGTAAAAAGACGCACGGATATTGCCGAGAAAAGTATAAATATTCCGGCAAACATTATAAATATGCGGCTTTTTACTAATTCTTTAAATTTTTCAAAATAACTTTTCATTCAGTCACCATAAATATAATAAAAATATTTAAAATATGTGCTACTTTATGCTGAAAAGTCGTCTTTTATGTTTTTCTGACTTTTCAATGCGGTCGTTTACGGAAAAAAGAATCCTGTATATTATAACAGCTGTTATGGCAGTGTAAACGGCCTCTGGAAGTATTATGTTAATTAAAAAATATATATAATTTAAATACCCGTTAAAGAAAGCCCCTGTAACAAATACTACGCTTTCATAAATAACCACTCCTATAAAGCACAAGAAAACAGGAAGAGCATAATTTTCTCTGTAATAGTTGTGGTTAAACCTTCCGGCAAAATATCCAACAAGAGTGCCAAGAAGGGCGTAATATCCAAGTGAGGAGCCGAAAAATATATCTTGAAGAATTCCAGCTCCAAAACCGGTAACAGAGCCTTCAACACGGCCCCTTAAAAGCGACATGGATATTATTATAATAAGAGCCGTGTTTGGTATTATTGAGTTAATTCTTATATACTGCAAAACCGTGCTTTGAAGCACTAAATTAATTACAAGCACTATAAATATTGTAATAACGCGTCTCATTGTTCACCGCCTTGTTCTTGAGAAGCTGTTTCCGAAGAAGATGAAAATGCCGCGCCATCGCTGTTTTGAGAAGAGCTTTCGCTGCTGCTGAAGCTGTCTGTTATTACAAGAAGTGTTGAAAGGTGCTCAAAATCAACTGAAGGCTCGATTACGGCATATTTTGTAAGGCCGTTATCATCTGTAACAACTTCCTGAACATATCCTATGGTTATTCCGGAAGGGTATATATCGCTTAAATGGGAGGTGACAATCTCATCGCCTTCCATTATCTCGCTTTCGGCGTCTATATACTCCATTTTGCAAAGCCCGTCGTTCATAAGGGTATAATCCCCCTTTACAACGCCTAAATCACCTGTTCTAAGACTCATTGCGGAAACAGAACTGCGGCTGTCAAGAAGTGATTCGGCTTTTGAGTAAGTATATCCGCATTCGGTAATTCTTCCTACAAGGCCGCCGGCATCTGTAAGAACCATATCAGGAGATAGGCCGTCTTTTGTGCCTTTGTTTATTGTAAATGTAAAATACCAATTTCCAGGGTCTTTGGCTATTATGTTGACGCCGGTTGTTTCGTAGTCAGGATATTTTTGAGCTATCTCAAGCAGAGAAGAAAGACGTTTATTTTCCTCCTCGTACAGAGAAAGCCGCTTATTATCAGCCTCAAGAAGGGCTACTTGTGCCTTAAGCTCCGCATTTTCAGCTCTAAGGTCAGTATCGTCGCGGAGAGCGGATATTTTGCCGTCAAACCATGAGCTGATTGACGATGTTACGTTTTGAGCCGGTGTTATTATAAAACCAAGAACATTATCTATGGGCGTTGCGAACTTCTTTCTTCCAGCTGTAAAAAAAGCCAAAATAACAAGAAGCAATATCACTATATACAAAATTTGTTTTTTATAGGTGTTAAAAAAATTCAACCTCTGACGCTCCCTGTCACATTCTTAATTTTTTAGGCGACACAAGCACCTTCCTAAGGGTGTCTATATGCTCAAGCACTGTGCCGGTGCCAAGCACAACGCAGTTTAAAGGCTCGTTGGCTATATGCACAGGCATTCCGGTTTCATTTGTTATAAGCTGGTCAAGACCGGAAAGAAGGGCTCCTCCACCAGTAAGTGTTATGCCAAATTCCATTATATCTGCCGCAAGCTCTGGAGGCGTAGCCTCAAGAGTTTGTTTGATACAGTCTATAATTGCCGTTATAGGCTCTGATATTGCCGTTAAAATCTCATTTGAGGTTATAGTTATTGTTTTTGGAAGACCTGTAACCAAATCGCGGCCGCGTATGTCCATGGATTCCTCCTCCGGTTTTGGAAAAGCGCAGCCAATGTTTATTTTTATTTCTTCGGCTGTCCTTTCTCCTATTGCAAGGCTGTACTCTTTTTTAATATATCCTATGATGTAGGAGTCTATTTCATCACCTGCAACCCTTAAAGAAGTGCTTGTAACTATTCCGCCAAGTGATATAACAGCAACCTCGCTTGTGCCGCCGCCTATATCAACAACCATGCTTCCTGTGGGCTCCTCAACAGGAAGTCCGGCGCCTATGGAAGCAGCCATTGGCTCCTCTATAAGGTATGTGTCGTTGCTTTTAGCTCCGGCGCTTATTGAGGCTTCCATTACAGCACGTTTTTCAACCTCCGTAACACCAGAGGGCACACATATTATAACTCTTGGTTTTGGACCAAACATTGAACGCGAATAGGCCTTGCCTATGAAGTATCTAAGCATTGCCTGGGTAATGTCAAAATCGGCTATAACGCCGTCCTTCATGGGACGTATGGCAACAATGTTGCCGGGCGTTCTTCCTATCATCTCTTTGGCCTCGTTTCCAACGGCCAAAACTTCTTTTGTAAGAGTGTTTATAGCTACGACAGACGGCTCGTTTACAACAATTCCCTTTCCCTTAAGAAAAACAAGGGTGTTGGCTGTGCCAAGGTCTATCCCCATATCTCTTGAAAACATTTAAATTCCTCCAATAAATGTTATATTTTACATAATCCTGTATAAAAATCACAAATAGCCTAAAATACCACATTATTATAATAACTCTAAACCACGCTTTTTTCAATAGTGTTGCCCTAATAGAAAGAAACCTTAAAAGTAAATTAACATATTGTTAAAATTTATATAATAATTTGTTTTAATTTTAAGCCTCGGGATATGCAGTATAATTTTATAATATGATTGTTAAATTTAAACAATTTTATACGTGTTTTTGAGCAATATAAAAAGTGCCGGATAAACCGGCACATAATTGCATAAATTATTCCCAAAAATCAGTTATATCAACACCATGCTCTTTAAGAGCGTCATAAAGCACTGACACTGGAAGCCCTACAACTGTATTGAAGCTTCCCTTTATATGGTCAATGAATATAGATGCTCTACCTTGAATTGAGTAGCTTCCAGCCTTGTCGGCATATTCTTTTGTATCCAAATAACGATTTATCTCTTTGTCAGACATCTCTTTAAACACAACCTCAGTTGCGTCAACATAAGATTCTGTTTGACGATTGCCATTTTCATCAATAAATATAAGAGTTATGCCGGTATAAACCGTATGAAGCTTTCCGCTTAATCCCTTAAGCATTTGAGCAGCTTCGTCTCTGTTTTTCGGCTTATTAAGTATTTTACCAAGATATGTTACAACGGTGTCAGCGCCTATTATTATTGCTGGGCCGGACACTTTTTCGGCCACATTTTTGGCTTTACGGCGAGAAAGAATTGTAACGCATTCATAAGGCGACTGCTCAAGCTCAATATATTCACGAGCGCCACTTGGCATTACCTCAAAAGGTACTCCCAGCTTCTCTAATATCTCACGCCTTCTTGGAGATGTTGAAGCAAGAATTATTTTATACATTTTATCGTCTCCTTAAATTAGATAAAACTTGTTTTTATTTTAAAGACGGGAAATCCCGCCAAACTAAACATTTAAATAAATTTATATATTAAAGCGGCTATAAAAAATCCTAGAAGACCGGCTATTGTAAGCCTTATACTTAAGGCAAATTGAAAAACAATTATGCCAAGGTCTAATGTAAAAGGCGAGGTTATACCAAATGATTTGCCATAGGCAAGCCACCGAAACGACTCTGAGGCGCCAAGCCAATCGCCTATAAAACCTCCAAGGACTACGCCTGCCAATAGCAATAATATAAGCACAGCGGGGCTCTTGCTCTGAAGTCTTCTCACCGGCTTTTTCCTCCTTTTACATAAAGATTTTATTCAATTAAAATTGCTATAGATATTTTAATTGAAAACCCTAAAATATTCAATACTATTTGCAACATTAAAAAAATATTGTAAACTTTATTTTCAATATAAAAATCATATAATGAATTTTTTATTGAAAACGACGTTATGCATACATTAGATACTCTATATTATGTGGACCTTTAAAGTTTAGATATGTTTATTTTTTATAAGTTTTTAAAGTGATTTTTAGATATATGCATATTACCATATTGACAAAATTTTAAATAGGTGGTAATATGCCATTAGTTAGTTTAAGCTAATTAAAATTAGTAGAATATAACAGGGGGCGACAGCATGTCTTTTTTTGAGGAACAGCTTTTGCTGCATGCCTCTCCGGTAATAAGCGGGATTAAAGTTTCAAACATGTTTTCAGTTCCCGTTAAATGCGCTCCGGAGATAAGCGGCGATTTTAGAATATACAGTAATATACTTATGAATAAAGGCATAAAAATGAAGTTTTTTTATTGCAAAGAAGGAAAGGTTAATATTTTTGCTTATGGTCTTAATGAGTTGTTTGAGGCTCTTAATGACGATGACATTATTGAGTATTTAAAACTTAAAGGTTATCCGAGTCCCGAAAAAGATAATATATCACCTATGATTGATACTCTTAAAAAAAGGATACTTGAAACCAATGAGTATCCTCATGAGATAGGATTTTTTCTTGGATACCCAAAAGATGATGTTTTTGAGTTTATAGACAAAAAGGGCAGAAATTATAAAAGCTGCGGTTTTTGGAAGGTTTATACCGACGAGAAAAGGGCAAATGACATTTTTTGTTCTTATAAAATGATAAGGGACAAATTTTTAAATATGGCAAAATCTGGTGTGCCGGTAATAAATATTGTTCTGGCTGCCTGATTATTATAAAAAATCAAGGAGGAATTAAAAATGGAAAAAGCGGCAGTTATATACTGGAGTGGAACTGGAAACACAGAAATAATGGCTCAGGAAATTTTTAACGGCATTAAAAAAGCTGGAATGGAAGCCGATATTTTTAACGTATCAAACTTCAGCGGAGATATTTCCGAATACTCAAAGATTGCCTTTGGTTGCTCGGCAATGGGTGATGAGGTCCTTGAGGAGGCAGAATTCGAGCCGTTTTATGAGAGTATAGAAGGTAAAATATCAGGAAAGAAAGTAGCCCTTTTTGGTTCCTATGGCTGGGGTGACGGAAAGTGGCTACGCGACTGGGTTGAACGCGCCAGAGGAAAGGGTGCAGCTGTTTATGGTGATGGTCTTATGGTTAATGGTACGCCAGATGATGAAGGTAAGGCCCAGTGCGTAGAGTTTGGTGAAGGATTTGCTAAGTTTTAATTAATTTAATATACATAAAATAAAATTTTTAACTCCCTGTTCCTAAATTAAGCTAAGGCCGGCTACAAACCGGCCTTTAAGTTTTGCAAAAGCTGATTTATTTTTAAAAATAATTATATAGAATTTAATGTTATTGTGTAAGTTTAAAGGATATTGTTTTAAAGTTATTGTTTTACTCAATTTTTTATTATAAAAAGTTTGCTGAGTTACTAAATGAATAGATGTTATCATTAAATAATTATAACTTATTAAGGTAATGTACATTTGAATATAGTAAAGATATGATATGGTTTTGTTTAATTTCTATATAATAAAAAAGCAGGGAATTAAAACCCTGCTTTTTATAGCTGCAATCAATTAAGCTTTATTTTCATCTGAAGGAGCAGCGGCTTTAGCAGCAGCTTCCTCAGCGGCCTTTTTAGCGGCCATAGCCTCAATTCTTTCGTTTTTAATTGCATGTTTAGGGCACTTCATAGCGCAAAGTCCGCAGTCTTTACACTTTGAATAGTCTATAACAGCAACGTTGTTTTCAACATGTATAGCGTCAAACTTACAGTTCTTTTCACAAATCTTGCAGCCTATGCAGCCTGTTGAGCAGTTTGCGATAACTTCTTTTCCAGCATCTTTAGAGTTGCATCTAACTGCTGTTTTCTTGGACTTAGGCTTAAATCCAATAAGTCCTTTAGGGCATGCCTTGGCACATTTTCCACAGTTAACGCATTTTTCCTCATCAACAACAGCCACGCCATCAACTATTGAGAGAGCGCCGAAAGCGCATACATTAACACATGTGCCTAAGCCTAAACAGCCATAAGCGCAGCCCTTAGAGCCGCCGCCTGCAAGCTGAGAAGCGAATACACAATCTGATATACCTTCGTAATCATATTTTGACTTGGCGTTAGAACATGTTCCGTTACATTTTACAAAAGCTACCTGAGGTTCAGTGGCAGAAGCCTCAACGCCCATTATCTCACCTATTTTAGCAGCTACTTTAGCTCCGCCAACAGGGCAGGCGTTAACAGGAGCTTTGCCTTCAGCAATAGCAGTGGCGCAGCCTGAACAGCCAGGGTATCCGCAGCCGCCGCAGTTAGCACCGGGAAGAACAGACATAATCTCGCCTACCTTTGGGTCTTCCTCAACAGCAAATATTTTTGAGGCGTATCCAAGACCGGCGCCGAATATAACACCAAGACCCGATATGCTGGCTATGGCAGTTACTACGTTAATGATTTCCATTTATTAGTCCCTCCCTGATTAAAGTTTGATTAATCCCGAGAAGCCTAAGAAGGAAACAGACATAAGTCCCGCGCCTATAAGGGCAAGAGGGAAGCCTTCAAACGCCTTAGGGATATCGTTGAATTCAATTCTTTCACGTATGCCGGCGAAAAGAACGATAGCGAATGTGAAACCGCCGGCGCCGCCAATACCATTTACTATTGACTCAATAAAGTTATAACCACTTTGCATATTTGTTACGGCACAACCTAAAACGGCGCAGTTTGTTGTTATAAGAGGAAGATAAACGCCAAGTGCCTGATAAAGGGAAGGCGAACTCTTTTTAATGAACATTTCAACAAACTGAACAAGAGCGGCTATAACAAGAATAAACGCTATTGTATAAAGATATTCGAGTCCAAGAGGAACAAGAATAAGGTTATAAACAAAGTATGTAGCAGCACAAGCAAGCACTATAACGAATATAACGGCTACACCCATGCCGGCAGCTGTCTCAACTTTTTTAGAAACGCCAAGGAAAGGACAGATGCCTAAGAATTGTGAGAATATGTAGTTATTTACAAATACTCCGGCTAATAACAATAATATTAAATGCATTTTTTCCCCTCCTTAAAATTATTCTTCTTCAGACTGGCCCTTGCCAGCTATAAGGTGTTTAAATATAGCCATAAGGATACCAAGTGTGAAGAAAGCTCCAGGAGCCATTACCATAAGAAGCGTTTCTGGGAAAGCTTCAGGCATTATAGCCATTCCTAATACTGTGCCGCTTCCAAGGAACTCGCGGATAGCACCCATTACAGCAAGAAGGGCTGTAAAGCCGAGACCATTTCCAAGTCCGTCAAAGAATGAAGCTACTACGCCGTTTTTTGAGGCAAAACCTTCGGCCCTTGCAAGAAGGATACAGTTAACAACGATAAGAGGTATGAATATACCAAGAGCGTCGTTAATGGCAGGAAGGTATGCCTGTAAAAGAAGCTGTACAATTGTTGTGAATGAAGCAATTACTACTATAAAGCATGGTATACGAACTGTATCTGGTATAAATTTACGCAACATGGATACAACAATATTGGCGCAAACAAGAACCGCTGTTGTTGAAAGACCCATGCCAACACCGTTTATTACGCTTACTGATGTGGCAAGAGTGGCGCACATACCTACAACCTGAATAAGTACAGGGTTGTTGAATATAATACCATCTATTAAAACTCTAATGTTTTTATTCATTAGTAGGCACCTCCGTTTTCTGTTACCCAGGCTATAGCGTCGTTAACGCCAACGGTTACGGCCCTTGATGTAATTGTGGAGCTGGTTATTGATACAACCTGTCCGCCGTCTTTATCAACGGCAAGAGTGCCGCTCATGCCTGTGAACTGCTCATAAAATTCTGGCTCTGTTGCTTTAGCTCCAAGGCCTGGTGTATCACTATGCGAAAGTATACGTACTCCAGTTACTGTTCCGGTTGGGTCAACGCCTACCATCATTTCAAGAGGACCGCCAAAGCTGCTTGTTGTGCAGCTTACTACAAAGCCCATAGTATTTCCGCTTGAGTCTTTTCCAACATTAACTCCTGTAACTGTGTTTCCAGTAGACTCAAAGTCTTCAACTGTCTCAAATGTGGCATCTGGAAGAACGGCGGCCATAGCCTCGTCCTGAGTTTTCTTAGTTTGAGCCGCTATTGGCTCTTTTGTTATTTCAGAGCATAAACCAAGGCAAAGTGCGCATACAAAGCAAATTACAAATAATCTTATAGCTGGTGTTGTTATCTGATTCATGCCTTCTTAGCCTCCTTTGTTTTTGGAAGTGCGCCAAATATCTTGCCAACTGTAAATCTGTCAATAAGAGGAACAGCAAGGTTAGATATAAGTATTGAGTATGAAACGCCTTCCGGATATCCACCATAAACCCTTATAAGATATGTTATAAGTCCGCAGAAGCAGGCATATATTATCTGGCCCTTAGGTGTCATTGGAGATGTAGTATAGTCTGTTGCCATGAAGATTGCTCCAAGGAAAAGACCGCCTGTGAATATTTCATATACTGGCATTCTTACACCATATCTTCCGATTACGGCATTAAGTATAAACACAACTGCAACATATACAACAGGTATTCTCCAGGAAATTACTTTTCTTGCTAAAAGATAAATAAATCCTATTATAAGAGCTATGGCGCATGTCTCACCTATACAGCCGCCAATTCCTTGTCCTGTAATAACCTGAGCAAGTGAAGGAAGATTTCCGCCAACTGTAAGTTCGGCGCCGTCTTTAGCTGTTTTAAGAATGGCAAGAGGTGTTGATGTGGCAACGCCGTTTACATGCCATGTTGTCATAGCCGTAGGATATGAAGCAAGAAGGAAGGCCCTTGCAATAAGCGCAGGGTTAACAAAGTTCTGACCTATACCGCCAAAAAGCTGTTTAGCTATTATTATGGCGAAGGCGCTTCCTACAATAGGCATCCACCAGCTTGCTCCAACTGGAAGGTTAAGAGCTAAAAGAAGACCTGTAACAACGGCACTTAAGTCGTCTATTGTAACAGTTTTCTTCATTATTTTCTGATAAAGATACTCAAAGAAAACGCTTGACGCTATTGATATAGCGATAAGAAGGAGCGCTTTCATTCCAAAAAACACAATACCCATCACTGTTGCAGGAACAAGAGCGATTATTACATCACGCATGATGCTCTGAACAGATTCCCTGGAACGGACGTGAGGGGTGCCTGATACTATGATATTATCCATTATTATTTCTCCCCCTTAATTACTTCTTAGCCTCTTCAGCGGCTTTCTTTTCCGCCTCGGCCTTAGCTTTCGCGGCAGCGGCAGCAGCGGCTTTTTTGCCCGATTCAATTTTCTTTGTAGCTCTTATTGACTGAGCCAGCTGTCTTTTAGCAGGGCACTCGTATGAGCAGCTTCCGCATTCTATACAGTCAAGGCCGTGATGAGCCACAAAGCTTTCGCCGTCACCTCTTATGGCAAACTGATTAAGCATAAAAGGCTGAAGACCCATAGGACAGTGGTCTACACACTTAGCGCATCTTATGCAGTTTCTTTCAGGCGGTATATATGCTTCCGCAGGAGTGAGGCAAAGTAAAGCGGAAGAAGTTTTTGTTGTTGCTACATCAAGGGAATACATTGTAGGTCCCATCATAGGGCCGCCGGCTATAAGCTTTGCAGGCTCAACCTTAAAGCCGCCAATTTGGTCCATAAGGTCCTTAAATGTCATTCCAACTCTTATTTGATAGTTACCAGGATTGGCAGGAGCTCCGCCCGTAACGGTAACTACTCTTCTCATTATAGGTCTGCCTTCAGCAACAGCGTTGTAGATGCTTATTACAGTGTCAACGTTGTCAACTATGCAGCCAACTGACGCAGGAAGTGCGCCGGAAGGAACCTCTCTTTTTGTTATGGCATAGATAAGGTGCTTTTCTGAGCCTTGAGGGAATTTTTTCTGAAGGGCAGCAACCTCGATATTAGGAATATCCTTTACCATATCGGAAAGAAGCTTTATGGCCTCAGGCTTATTGTCCTCAATTCCTATAACACCTTTAGCGTTAGGATGAAGCTTAAGCATAATTTGAAGACCTTTTATAAGTCTTTCAGGCTGCTCAAGCATAAGACGATAGTCGCATGTAAGATAAGGCTCGCACTCAGCTCCGTTTACAAGTATGTAATCAATTTTTGTTCCCGGAGGTGGGGCCAATTTTACATGTGTAGGGAATCCGGCGCCGCCGAGCCCTACAACTCCGCCGTTTTTAATAGCGGCGATGATTTCCTCATTTGTCATTTGAGTGTAGTCTCCGCCCTTCATTCCCTCATATTCTTCCATTTTTCCGTCATTTTTAATAACAACAGCCATGGATTTGCCGCCGCCAGGAGTGAGCACAGGCCTTATATCAGTAACCTCGCCTGATACGCTTGAAAATATTGGAGAGCAAATGAAAGCTTTTGCCTCGCCTATTTTCTGGCCTACTTTTACATAGTCTCCTTTCTGGACGCATGGTTCACACGGGGCGCCTATGTGCTGTGACATTGGGAAAAACAGTTCTGAGTTTTCTTTTGGGAGTATTACCGTAATGGCTTTGTTTTCAGTAAGGGCTTTGCCATCTGGCGGATGTACTCCACGTTTGAACGTTAAAGTTTGCATATTATCCCCCTCTGTTTTTGTAATTTTTGCGCGTTGTGTTTTACACGCAAATTTTAAGATAAATTAGAGTATGAAACTGATAAGCGGATTATATAGAAAGGTTACGTCCACCCCAACTATAACCGGCTTATAATCAACATTTCCATTTTAATACAAAAAACAATATCCAACAACATCTTTTTTATAAAAAAATGAAAAAATTGATAGTTTTATAATAACCTGTTAATTAACAATACTTCCCTCACTACGAGTTTACTACTTTTTTAGTGTTATGTAAATGTAAATTTATGTATAACATATATTTCTAAAAGAAGTTTAAATTTATTGATTTTTAAGAATCGGCATATTGGATTAAAGTCGTTTTGTGTAGTATAATTATTTTATATTAAAAAGGAAGGGGAATTTTTATGAATCTTGTGCTTGGGACTACTCAAAAGCTGCTTATGAGTCAAAATATGCTTCAGTCAACAAGTATACTTCAAATGAGTACGCCTGAGCTTATGGAGTATGTTAACCGGCTTACAGAAGAAAATCCTGTGCTTGAAGTAAAAAAGGATTTTGAAGATGAGCAGGTCTTTAATGCTCTTAAGCGAAAAATAGATTATCTTGATTCCTCTGACGAGCAGAACAGGATTTATTATTCTGAGGAGCGGGACGATGAAGAGGAAAACGATGACTGGAAGTTTAAGCAGGAAGAGGGGAAAACCCTTTATGACTTTATTTTGGAACAGGTAAATGTTCTTAAATATGATGAAAGTTTAATTTCGATATGCGATTTTATAGCCGGAAGCCTTGACGAAAATGGGTATTTAAAATATGATTCCGAGGATATAGCCGGTTTTTTGGGAATAAGCCAAATTAAAGCACAGGAAGCAGTTGATATTATAAAATCTCTTGAACCGGCTGGCGTTGGAGCCTCCGGAGTAAAAGAGTGCCTTAAAATACAGGCCGAGAGGCTTGGTATATTTAATGGAATATTGAAAAATATTATAGAAGATTGCCTTGAAATGGTAGGTAAAAACCAAATAGGAGCCATAGCTAAAAAACTTAAGCAGCCGCAAGATGATATTATAGAGGCCATAAACACAATTAAAAGCCTTAACCCAAGGCCCTCAAGCGGTTTTATGTCGGGAGACAGAGTTGAGTATATAACTCCGGATGCCGTTATATCCGGAGAAAACGGAAAATATTCGGTTATTATGAATGAGTATTTTACGGCTGATGTTAAACTGAGTCGATTTTATAAAGACATAATTAAAAATGGGGATAATGCCGAGGCAAAGGAGTATATATATTCTAAAATACGTCAAGCCCAATGGGTTGTTAAGTGCATATCAAAACGAAGCGAAACACTCTATAAAATAATCTGTGCTATTGTTGAAAGGCAGACGGAGTTTTTTGACCTTGGCCGAGGACATATAAAGCCCCTTTCTCTTGGCAGTGTTGCTGATGTTGTGGGCATACATGAGTCAACGGCAAGCAGAGCCGTAAAAGGCAAATATATACAGTGCCGCCATGGAGTATATCCTTTAAGTTATTTTTTAAGACAAGCGGCAGCTGAATCTTATCAAGGAGACTCTCTTACACAAGAAAAAATACAAAAAATGATTAAAAAGCTTATTGACAATGAGAATAAAAACTCGCCTTTAAGCGACAGAAAAATAGCTGATGAGCTTTTAAAAGAAGGTGTTGATATATCCAGAAGAACAGTGGCGAAATATAGGTCTGCTATGGGCATAAATGGTATAAGTGGAAGAAAGATTTAATCTTAATTATTAAATGGCTTATTTTATAAAGTGCTTTTGCAAAGAGTATAAAGCCCCAAATTTTTACATATAGATTTTTATTTCAAAAATAACATTGCTTTTAAATACATTAATAAAAGTATACTCCCCTCAGAATTTTTATAAATGTAATGCAGAAACTATTTATACATAGCTTATGACGTCTTTTTATAAGGCGTCTTTTTTTGTGTCCAGCGGCATAAGTATTAAACAACGGCAGTGCCGCTGTTGGGCGGTTTTGGAGAGTGATTTTCAGTGAAGGGAATAAAACGTAAATTTGCCGATGTTTTTGAGTTACCGTCGGAGGCTGTGTATGCTCTTCCGGTTTTAACCGTTACAGGACGCATTGAGGTTATTGTTGAGAATTATGAAGGAGTTATAGAGTATTCGCCGGAAATAATAAGGCTTGGAACATCGGCGGGTACGCTTAAAATAGAGGGCCTTGAAATGGATATAAAATGCATGAACTCCCAATGCGTTAAGGTTACGGGACAAATAGACTCATTTTTTTATGAGGCGTAGCCGAATTTATATATAATGCTTTTAAAGGGAGGCATTTTGCAATATGTTTTTGCCTATATGGAATTATTTGAAAGGATATGTTATTATAAAAGCGTCGGGACTTTCGGCTGGAAAATTTATAAACATGGCCGCTTATTACGGTGTTGATTTATGGGACATAAGAAATGACGGCAAAAATTATTTTATAAAAGCCAGAATGGCCGACGTGGACGAGCTGAAAGAAATATCAAGAAAAAGCGGTTGTCGAACGGAAGTAATTAAATACAGAGGTATCCCTTTTTTAGTTAAAAAATATAAAAAGCGAAGAGCATTTATTTTTGGGTGCGTGTTTTTTATATTTTATATCTGTTCAATGTCGTTGTTTGTTTGGCGTGTTAAGGTTGAGGGGAATTATCGTGTTGCCGGAGAGGATATAAAAAACTTCTGCGCCTCTCAAGGTCTTAGGGCCGGAGTTTTAAAAAATGATGTTGACCTGAATAAAATATCAAACGACATAATAGCCCAGTTTGGAGATATAGCGTGGGCCTCTGTAAATATAGATGGTTCTGAGGCGATTATTTCTATATCCGAGACAATTCCCGAAACAGAAATAATTGATAACAGCGAACCATGTGATATAATATCACAATATGATGGAATAATAGAAAGCATAATGGTTGCAGAGGGAACGCCAACTGTAAGCGCCGGCGACATAGTGAAAAAAGGCGACATGCTTGTTTCCGGAAGGCTATCATTTAAAGACGGAGAGGAAGAAAAGGGATACACATATGTTAAGAGTGATGCCTACATAAGGGCCAGAACTGTTCACAGGCTAAGTTTCAGCGTGGATAAAAGAAAAAATGAAAAGGAATATACGGGCAACAGCTCAATAAGTGTTTATATCAGCCTATTTGGCAATGAATACGGTTTCGGTATGCCAAACAATTTTGAAAACTGCGATTATAAGCTTAGAAATGATATAGGTCTTTCAATAGGAGATTATAAAATTCCTTTTGGCCTTAAAATTTACAACGCTGAGGAGTATATTTTAAAGGAAGTGCTCATAACAAAAGAAGAGGCCGACATAATGGCTAAAGACGTGCTTTTAACATATGGGGAGGAAAATTTTGGTTTTGACGCATATGTTATAAGTCAGGATTTAAATGGTTCCGATGAGGGAGATAGGGTTAATTATACGGCTGTTTTAGAGGTTTCTCACAAAATAGGCCAAGAGGTTCCGTGCTCAGGACAGTGATTTTTAAGAGGTGAGTTTTTTTAGTGGAAAATGTGGTTTTTTCAATAGACAGCAATGATATTTCTTTAGTATTTGGGCAATTTGACAAAAACGTTAAAAAGATAGAAAAGGAATTTGCAGTAAGCATAGTTAATAGGGGCGATGTTGTTAAAATATCCGGCGACAACGCCAAAGGCGCAGCCAAAACAATGGAATGTCTTTTAAATTCCGTCAAAAATAATATTGAGATAACGGAACAGTCCCTTAACTATGCCATAGACTCAGTTAAGGCCGACAGAGCTTCTGACGCCGAGAAGGTAAGCGGAGAACTTATATGCGTAACCGTAAACGGCAGGCCAGTTAGGGCCAAAACAATGGGCCAAAAAAAATACGCCGACGCCATAAAAAACAATACGGTTGTTTTTGGCATAGGTCCGGCGGGAACGGGGAAAACATATCTTGCTATGGCCCTTGCCATAAGTGCATTTAAAAACAATGAGGTTGGCAGAATAATACTTACAAGGCCGGCTATAGAAGCCGGAGAAAAACTGGGATTTCTTCCGGGAGATTTGCAGCAAAAAGTTGACCCGTACCTGCGACCTCTTTATGACGCTCTTTATGAAATAATGGGCGCTGATAATTTTCTTAAGAATATGGAAAAAGGATTGATAGAAGTTGCCCCATTGGCATATATGAGAGGACGTACCCTTGACAACGCTTTTATAGTTCTTGATGAGGCACAAAACACTACTCCGGAACAAATGAAAATGTTCCTTACAAGAATAGGATATGGTTCAAAGGCTGTTATAACGGGCGATTTAACGCAGATAGACCTTTCGGACGGAAGAAAAAGCGGTTTAAGCGACGCGGCAGAAATATTAGACAGCATTGAGGGAATTAAAATTGTTGAGTTTACCAACAAAGATGTAGTACGTCACCCATTGGTGCAAAAAATAATACTTGCTTATGAGAAAAGGGACGCCAAAGCCGCGGCCCGTGATAGACGCGTAAACGGGGAAACGCGCGGAAGGCGAAAGTGATTTTATGAATAAACGTATTGCGAGGTACTTTAATACAATAAAGAACAGAAAGTTTGATTTTTTTCTTATGGCGCTGGCCTTTGCCGCCACAGTGCTGGTTATATTCTCTGGAGCGTTTATGGCCGTTTCCGAAACACTTAATGTAGGCGATATATCGCCTAAAAGATATATAGCCACAAGAAATGTTGAAAATACGGTTGAGACTCAAAGACTTAGGCAAAAAGCCGAGGAAAGTGTAGGGGAGCTTTATAAGCACGACCCGGACGTTGCTGTTAACGCTAAAGAACAGATTGACAGCTTTTTTGAATCTGTCGACAGCGCAATAGCTGAAATGAAAATTGAGGCAGGACAGGAAGCGGCACGCAAAAACGCCTTAAGCCGTATAGGAGGAAATGAGGTTAATGCTGTGCCGGAATATAATTACGCTATTAATCCGGCAGTGAGCATACCAATTTATTTTTCGCCTGTTCAGTATGAGGAGTATGATAAGCTCTCAACAGAGGACAAGGAAAAATTTAAGGAGGACATAAAATACGCCGCCGACTATGCCTTTGAACAGGGGATAACTGACGACACAAGAGACAGGGTTGTTGAACAGGCCCGTAGCATAATAGACGCATACCAATGGAATGACATTTTAAAGTCAATGGCCTATTCAACTGTAGATTCTGTTGTTGTGCCTAACCTTGTGCTTGATGAAGAGGCCATTGAGGCCGCCAAGGAGCAGAGGGCATCTGAAGTTGAGCCGGTTATGATACTTAAAAATCAAAAAATAATAGACAGCGGCGAGGTTATAACCGAGGAGGCCTTTGCGGTTCTTATGGAGTTGGGGCTTATAAACAACGGCTACAGGGACAGCTTTATACATATAACCGGAAGCTGTATGTTGGCTTTTTTATGTTTTACGGCTGCATGTCTCTATCTTGGAACAATACAAAAAAGAGCTATGGAAAAATCCGGAACATCCCTTCTGCTGTTTTTTATATATCTTTTGGCACTTGCTATAATGTTTGCTACCGAAAGATTGAACGATTACGCCTTCGTTCCCTTAAGTGTTTTCGCAATGCTTGTGTCCATATTGATAAAGCCTAAAATAGCTTTGGTACTTAATATTTTTGTTTGCGTAATAGGCTGCTTTATATTTAATGGTGACTTGTTCTTTCTTGTATATTTTCTTATAACGGGAAGTTTTTCCGCGATACTTGTGCAGTATACCCAAAAAAGAACGATGGTGCTTATTGTGGCTGTTGCCGTTGGATTTATAAATATGGCGGCGTATTTTGCCATATCTATTTTTACAAGCGGATATTCCAACACAATTTTTATGGGAAGTCTTTACGCTTGTGTTATAGGAGTTGTTTCATTAGTTATGGTTATAGGAAGCCTGCCTCTGTGGGAAGGTGTTTTTGGCATAAACACAAAATTTACATTGGCGGAGCTGGCCAATCCAAACAACGAGATTATGCGCAGGCTTATAATAGAAACACCGGGAACGTATCATCACAGCCTTGTTGTTGCCAATTTAGCTGAAACTGCGGCCTATGAGATATATGCCAACGAAACATTAGCTAAAGTAGGCGCGCTTTTTCATGATATAGGCAAGCTTAAAAATCCGCAGTGCTTCAGTGAAAATCAATTTGGAGAGAATATACATGATAATTTAGACCCCTCAGTAAGCGCTCAAATGATTATGCGCCATGTTTCCGACGGTCTTGAAATGGCCGATGATGCCGGACTTCCAAAGGTTGTTAGGGATATAATAGAGCAGCATCATGGAACAACACTTGTTAAATACTTTTTTGTAAAATGTGCCAAGGAAAAGGACAAAACAGGCGATGTAGTGCATGAAAGTGATTTCAGATATCCAGGGCCCATACCTCAAAGTAAGGAAGCTGCGGTTGTTATGCTTGCCGATACCGTAGAGGCGGCTGTAAGGAGCTATGTTTCATCTGGAAACGACTCTGCTGGCATAGAGGGTCTTGTTGATAAACTTTTTAAGGACAAGCTTGATGATGGGCAGCTTGACGATTGTCGTCTTGACCTTAAGGAAATAGAAGTTATTAAAAAATCGTTTATGAAAATGTTAAGTGGTATGTATCACCATAGAGTGTCATACCCTAAGCAGGAAGAGGTTGACGAGACCAGAAAAAAAGAAGCAATAAGGTGCAGGGAGGAAAAGTAAATTGACTGTTCTTATAGATAACAGAACCGACTGGGTTTTAGATGATGAGTTTGAGCGGCTGTTTAATGATGTGGTTTTAGAAAGTCTTAAATTTGAAAATTTTGACACTCAATGTGAGGTAAGCATATCCATTGTTGATAACAGTGAAATAAAAAACATAAATAAGCAATTCCGCCACATTGACAAGGAAACAGATGTTTTGAGTTTTCCTCAGCTTACATTTGAAGAAGGAGAAGTTGCCGACGTTAACGAGAACGATGAGATTATTCTTGGTGATATAATAATTTCAATAGAGAAGGCCATATCTCAGGCAGAGGAGTATGGTCATGGTTTAAGGCGTGAGATAGCCTTTTTAACGGCTCACAGTATGCTTCACCTTATGGGATATGACCATATGGAGCCGGAGGAAAGAGACATTATGTTTGAAAAGCAGGAAAAGATACTTGGAAATCTTGGCATAACAAGATAACTTTAAGGCGGAGATTTTTGTATGGAAAATATTGAGCTTTTAAAGCTTGCTGAAAAGGCGGCGCAAAATGCCTATGCGCCTTATTCCGGATTTAAGGTTGGAGCGGCTGTTTTGTGTCGTGACGGAAGTGTTTATACCGGCTGCAACATAGAGAACGCCTCTTACGGCGCCTCTAACTGCGCCGAAAGAACTGCTGTTTTTAAAGCTGTATCAGAAGGTAAAAAAGAGTTTTTAAAAATAGCAATAATGTCGTCAGGGAGAGGATTTACGTTTCCATGCGGAATATGCAGACAGGTTTTGTGGGAGTTTATGCCGCAGGGCGATGTTGTTTTGGGAGATGTTAACGGCAGAATAAAGGTTTTTAAGCTTAAAGAGCTTTTGCCGGAAGCCTTTAGTCTTTAACTTTTATTATGAAAAGCGGTGATTGGTTTTGAATGTAAGCTGGGAAGAACTTGAGGGAATGTGCCTTTCCTGCCATAAATGCAGCCTTTCGGAAACAAGGCACAATGTTGTTATAGAAAGAGGCAGCCGCACTGCCAGACTTATGTTTGTTGGGGAGGGACCAGGCGAACAGGAGGACCTTAGCGGCGTGCCGTTTGTCGGTCCCGCCGGACAGTTTCTTGACAAACTGCTTATAGCGGCAGGCTTTGAGGACGACGATTATTACATAGCCAATGTTGTTAAATGCAGGCCGCCGAATAACAGAGACCCTCTTGAGGAAGAGCAGGCCGCTTGTATTGGATATTTAAGGCGCCAATTTTTGCTTGTGCGGCCAAAAATAATAGTCTGCCTTGGAAGAATAGCCGCTAAGGCTCTTATAAATCCTGATTTTAAGATAACTAAGGAACGAGGCGTGTGGTTTGAGCGAAAGGGTATTTATATGTGCGCCACATTCCACCCATCGGCTGTTTTAAGGGATATGTCTAAAAAGAAACCGGCGTGGGAAGATATAAAGGCTGTAAGAAGAAAGTTTGATGAGTTAAGAGAGGAGAAATAATTTGAGCAATAAATTTTATTCCGGTTTTGTATCGCTTGTTGGAAGGCCTAATGTTGGAAAATCAACACTTATGAATTATATTATAGGTGAGAAAATAGCCATTATGTCGCCTAAGCCTCAAACAACAAGAAATAAAATACAAGCTATACTTACAAAGCCGGATTTTCAGGCGGTGTTTATAGACACGCCGGGCATACATAAAACGAAGTATAAGCTTGACGATTATATGGTTAAAGCCGCCGAAACAACATTCAGCGAGGTTGACGCTGTGCTTATGCTTGTTGAGCCGCTTGGTAGAATTTTGCCTGATGACGAGAATGTTATGGAACGGCTAAAAAAAACAAAAACTCCTGTTGTGCTTGTGATAAATAAAACCGATACGGCCGATGAGGAAAAAATCCTCCGCACAGTGGATGTTTTCAGCAGAGCCTATAAATTTGCCGATATTGTTCCGGTTTCGGCCTTAAGCGGTAAAAATATGGACGAGCTTTTAAAAGTTATAAAAAAGTATCTTCCGGTGGGGCCTAAATATTTCCCTGACGATATGGTTACTGACCAGCCGGAAAGGCAAATTGTGTCCGAGCTTATAAGGGAAAAGGCTCTTAGGCTTCTTAGAGACGAGGTTCCGCACGGCATAGCTGTTGAAATAAACTCAATGAAAAAAAGACCGGACAGGGATTTAGTTGATATTGAGGCTGTTATATATTGTGAGAGAGAGTCTCACAAGGGAATTATTATAGGAAAAGGCGGAAATATGCTTAAAAACATAGGAATAAAATCACGAGAGGATATAACTTCCCTTTTAGGAAGTGAGGTTAATCTTCAGCTTTGGGTTAAAGTTAAAAAAGATTGGCGCGACAGCGATTTTCTGCTTAAGAATTTCGGATATGATTTTAAAAAGATTTAAGGTGCGATTTTATGGCTGCTGAGATTTTTGACGGGCTTATATTAAGAGAAGAAACTTATAGCGAAACAGGCAAAAGACTTATTGTTTTGGCTAAGGGAATCGGGAAAATAACTCTTACGGCAAGAGGGGCCAAAAGCGCTAAAAGTCCTCTTGCCGCTCCAACTCAGCTTTTTAGTTACAGCTCGTTTTCGGCCTATAGAAACAGAAACTTTTATAACGCTGTGGCCGGAGATTTAATAGAATCCTTTTATGACATACGGATTGATTTTGAAAAAATGTCTTATGCTTCTGTAATATCCGAAATTACTGAAAAATCCATTCCAGAAGGCATAGAAAGCGATGAGATTCTTCACTTGGTTCTTATAACTTTTGCTGTGCTCTCAGGAACGGATTTTCCGCCAAGACTTGCAAGTGTAATATTCCAAATTAAACTTTTGGGCCTTTTAGGTTTTATGGCTGAAAGTGGAAAATGCACCGTCTGCGGAAAAAACTTAGACCAAGAAAAGAAGTTTTTTTCATCGCGGGCCGGAGGCGTTATATGCGGCGGCTGTTCCCTTAAAATAAACGGCGGCATGCCTCTTATAGAAGGCACGGCAAAGGCTATAGATTTTGTGCTTTCAAACAACGGCAAAAAAATGTTTGCCTTTAATGTTTCGGAAGAGGTTCTTAAGCAGCTGGAGACCGTAATGTGGGTATATATAAGAAACCATATATCCCCATCGCTTAATTCTGTTAATTTTATAAAAAAACTTAATTTTAATATGTAAAAAGACCCGGAATTAAAAGCACAGCTTTAAGAAAGCAAACAGAGGGACGGCCGAATGCCGTTTCCCATAAAAAGCTTCTTATATCACCGCTCTATTAGCTACGATTTTTTATGGCTGAATCTGCCCGCCGGAGTACACATATAAGAATATAAAAACAATCTCCTTTAGTATAAAACGGATTATGCGTCATTATTATACAAATGGAGATTATTTATATTTGTTATTATTGGTATAGTTGGTTTAAAAACACATATTGTATTTTCAAAATTAAATTGTAAGTATTTTGTGAAAGGCTTACAGTTTATAAATCAATAGAAGATTTTATTATTGGTTTTCAACAGAATCTTCGCTGTTTTCTATTATATTTATAATATCATCTTTATTTATTGATTTAAGATTTCGGCCTTTGTGTATATCGCTGTCAAAAGGGCATACGCTTTTGTATGCGCAGTATAGACAAGGGGTTTTTCCGCCGCTTACAAAAGGCGAGGGAGATATATTCCCCTTGACTATCTCTTTGCCCAGCGATGATGCTGTTTTAAGACAATAATCCATAATGGCGTTAAAGCCTTTAAAGTCAATAGCCGATGAGGTTTGAGAAAGATTTCCGTCGCTTTTGTAGGAAATGGGTATTATGTCCGATGATTTTTCAAAGTATTTATCAATTCCCCTTATAACGTTTTCATTCATAAGAACAAGTCCGGACATTTTAAGCTCCTTTTCTATAAGCCTTTTTATGTCGTCGGCCGTAAGTTCATCAATGGATTTTATTATAGGGTCCTTTATGTTGAAATAGAATACTCCGCCGGGAATAACGTCGTTTCCCTTGAAAAGCCCGCTTTTTATTATGGCGTCAAGGTATATTATAAGCTGAAGCTGAAGGCCGTAATATATGTCCTGAAGGCTGAATTTTTTCCCTCCGGATTTGTAGTCTATTATTTTAACATATATGCTTCCGTTTTCATCAAGTATGTCCACCCTGTCAACCTTTCCCGTAAGATACATTTTTTTGCCTCCGCCTATATCAAGCACTATGGGCGGAAGCTGACCGGAACCGAACTTAAGCTCGAAGGAGTACGGCGTGAATGACCCGCTTTTAACGTGGTCTATAAGTGTTGAAACCGTTCTTACGGATATTCTTTTAAGGCGTTTAACCAAATATTTTGTTGTGTTTGAGGAAAGAAACAAATCGCCTCCTATGGAGCTTGAAATATTGTCCACAGAGGTTGAGATAATTTCCTCAATTTGTTCAGGGTTTGTGTTTTCCCAGCTTGTGCCGGATTTTTCAAGCTCTTTTGAGAAATCCTCCAAAACAGCATGAAAAAGTATTCCTAAATCCGGCGTGTTAATTTGGTATATAGGTCTGTCTTTAGCGCCCATTGTGTAAGACATAAAATACATATATGGACATGAGGCGAACTTTTCAAGACGGGATATGCTTGAGTATATGGAACGGCCAAAGTATTCATTGGCTGTTTTTTCAGACAGCAGGCCATTTATCTTACCATAATCCTCGCTTTTTGTCATAATCGCGGCTTTGCGGCATACAGGAGCGCCGGATTTTATATATTTGTACGCCTGTTTAAATATATTTCCCTCAGGAAGCTTCATGGCTGCGCCCATATTTTGCAGGAAAGCCGTTTGAGAGTTAAGCATAAGCCTTGCTGTTTCCGGACTTTTCAGGCAGGTTGTTTTAACGTTTGGGAAAAGCCTGTTTATTTTTTCTATAATAGAAGAAGGAAGCAGGGATTTTCCCGAAAAATCGCTTTGAGTGAAGCTTATAAAAAGTCTTTCGCTTGGGCGAGTTATGGCATTGTAAACGTTAAACTGACCAAAAAACATTGATGTTCTTGACGTTTCGGAAAGCTCAACTCCGGCGCCTAAAAGCTTTTCTCTTTCTAAGTCCGAAAACACTCCGCCGGAGCTTTTTACCGCAGGAAACATGCCGTCGTTTGCATCGGCTATAAAAAGAACTTTTACCTCGTGAAGCCTCGTTCTTTCTATATCGCCTATAATAACGCTGTTAAGCTGAGGCGGTATTATAGCTGTTTTCTCAGATGAAACAGCGCTTTTAAATATATCAAGAAATTCCTTCAGACTCATTTTGTCGCTGCCGGTTATTGAACACATTGTGTCAAAAACGCGGCACATAGCATTATAGCTTTGTTTGTTCTCGTGGGCTTTGTCCGCCATTGAGTCGGATATGAATTTTTGTGATATTTCCTCAAGACGTATAGCGGCTCCGCTTTCATCTATAAATGAAAATATGGCCAAACATATTTCTTCTGACGTATATTTTTTTGATTTGCTTATTTTGTCTGAAAAAGGCGATATAAGGCTGAGGAACTTTTCCCTGAGTAGGTTTATCTGCTGGTTGAATCCATCAATTTCAGAATTGACGTCTTTATAGCTCCACTCTCTTTGCCACTTAGAGCCTCTTATTCCGTGAGCAAGCACATAATTTTCAAGTATTTCGCATTCTTCATTTGAAAAAGGCGTAAGACCGGTTTTAATAAGTGAAAAAACGCTTTCATAGTTCATTGAAGTTAAAACGCTTTCAATAAGGCTTGACACAAGAACGATAATGGGGTGGCCTATAAGCTCTCTTTTTAAATCTGTAAAAACAGGTATGCCATTTTGAAACAGCATACTTTTAATTAGTGAAGCGGAGTTTTCCAAATTTCCCGTAAGTACGGCCATATCGTTGAATTTATATCCGTTTTTTCTTAGCTCTATTATGCGGCATACAATGTTTTGGGCTTGGTCAAAAGGCGTGTCGGCGGAATATATTTCTATTTCAGTTCCGCATTTATTTTGAGACGGGTTATGATAAAGAAATCCGTTCTCTAAATTTTTAAGACCATCTGTTTTAAACCTAAGCGGCTCGCCCATATATTTTACAGAAACATTTACTCCTATTTTTTCGGCAAGCTTTACTATTTGGCTGTAGGTTTTTTTTGTTTGATAAAAAACAGATGTTTCACTTAAATTTGGATTGTTAACGGCGGCTTTGTTTATTGTAAGGGTTATAAAAACGTTTTTTGCCGATTTAATAAGACGCTCTATAATTTTAAGCTCTTGGGGAGTAAAGCTTGAAAAGCCGTCAAGCCATATTTCTCCGTCCGAAACAAAGGAACTGTCTTCCATGCTGCTGTAAAGCATGTCAAGAGATGTTTCAGATGAGATGTAGCCCTCGCTCATGTATTTAATAAATTG
>CAJFUS010000130.1 GCA_904420235.1 Candidatus Neoanaerotignum tabaqchaliae | reverse complement strand
GATTTTTACACTGCCCTATGGGCCGTAAAAGCCGACGGCATTTATTAAAGAAAGTATGAATTTAACCAAGGAATAATTTTGGGAAAATATAAAACTGTCCGCTGTGAACTTTTTTATATCAGCGGGCTGCTCCCTTTTTTGTATTTATGGCTTAGAATTTTCAGCCTATGGACTCGGGCTGTTAAAAAAATTTAAGTGTGAGTTATATTCAAATTTTCACATACTTTATTTACAAAACTGTGTGTTAATTTTTAAAAGCTGTTGTTTAATAACATTTTTATATTGCTGAAAATGCCTTTGTATTTATAAAAATCGCCCTTAAACACAAATTTTAACAGTGATATTTTATATTATATCACTATTTTGCTTTGCTTTGAAGTTTTTTGACAAAAGTATATTTATTATATTTATTTTAATTATTTAAACTTTTCCGACGGCGTAGAGTGTTTTTGAATTCAGTTTTGTTTTAGGCAGTCCAAGATTTAATTGACGTTAGGCTGAACAGATTTAAAATGGCTGCATTAATATTTTTTGAGGGAGAAAGTTGTGTGCAAGGAGCGTTTTAGCAGTAAAATGCTTCTGTGGGTGAAGAGCTGTTTTAATAAAGTATCAGATATATAATATTTATGGACAGTTTTAAATTTGGTTTTGCTGTTAAAAAAGAAAAAGCAGACAAATGATTGTTTTCACTTGTCCGCTTTCAGCACGAGCCTTCAAAAATATTTATATATACAAAAAACCGGAATTGTTTGAACAATTCCGGATTACAGTTGGTGGAGATAAGCGGGATCGAACCGCTGACCTCTTGAATGCCATTCAAGCGCTCTCCCAGCTGAGCTATACCCCCTGAACACAAAAAGTATATTACCACATAAAAAAACATATGTCAACACATTTTTTTCATTTTTTTAATTTTGGATTTACATGCCTAAAACAATAAACGGCAGTATTTTTTTAAAATAACAAACTTGATTTTTTCAGCGGAAGCGTTGTTTGATGTAAATATTATGTAATAATATAAAAAATAGCCTAATCGGTTAAATTTCTATTGACTTGGAGTTAACTTCATATAGTAAAATCTATTTAAAGAATTTTTAAAAACGGCGAAAGGGCAGAGGCTGTTTTAAATTAGGACGGTAAGGTTTTTATTGACTTTGACGGCTTTAAAATACAGCGGGCTGCTTTTGAAAGGCAGATGTTTACAAAATCAGCGGCATACCATAGGGATTTTGCGGAAGGTGTATGATATAAGCCGCCAATGGTTTTTAATTTTGACATATGTTAAGGAGTGATTTCTATGACAATAGCCGAAGCAAGCAAAAAATATGATATTTCTCAGGACACATTAAGATATTATGAACGCATAGGTCTTATACCGCCGGTTCCAAGAACGAAAAGCGGCATAAGGAACTATGACGAGGTGTCCTGCGGCTGGATTGAGTTTATAAAGTGCATGAGAGGCGCCGGAATGCAGATTGAGGCCCTCATAGAATATGTAGGGCTTTTTCAGCAGGGCGACTCGACGGCCGGAGCAAGAAAAGCCATACTTATTGAACAAAGGAATTTGCTTGTGGACAAGATTGAAACAATAAAGGCCTGTGTTGACAGGCTTAACTATAAAATAGAAAGCTACGACAAAATTTTGGCCAAAACCGAGGAAATGCTTTCTAAAGGACAGAAAGCGCCGGATTGCGGAACAGACGAGAAATGCTGATTTATTCAGGCGGACGAGAGATTATATATTTCTCGTCCGCCGTTGTATTTTAGGCGTTTTAGATATTAAATTAAATGACATTTGTGAAATATTTTTAAATATTTTTAAAAGCTATGCCGCTGTTTGCTAAGCAAAATTTATTTTAATCAACAACAATTTTAACGGGAGTACACTTTCCGCTGTTGCATTTGCTTTCAGAAACGCTGCACGCGGCTGCTCCAAGGGTGATGTCAATAAGAGCCTTTAATATAATTTTGTCTCCCGCTTTGGAAAGCGGCTCCTCAACGGAAATTTTTCCATCGGCGCTGATTTTAGTGTGCATGAACAGGTTTACGGGCGTAATGGAGGGCCGCTGTTCATTAAGGGCGCCGTTGATGTTTTCAAGGCAGTTTGGGTGGCCTTTGCCATTATTATAAAAAAAGTCATACATCTCAGGCCGGCAGCAGGGGTGGAGTAAATCGTGCTCTCCAACGTCGTCAAAAATAATTTTCAGCATTGGTCTGTATAGATTTGTATAAATAATATCTTCTACATTAAGTTTTAAGGATTCGTTGCAATCAATAGTGACGCCTGTGGAAAGGAATTCGTTTGGATTTCCGTATGCCTCGGCGAAAAAATCAACTACTTGACCGCCTTCAATATCAACAACCGTAATATTTTGGCCCTGCTTAACATCAATTTTTATTCCGGAACAGGCCGGAATTATATACTCAGCGCTCACTGCTTTTTCCTCCCAAAACCATATTATTATCCGGCTAAGTTTATCATATTAATTAGGAAGTTATCAATACCGCCAATGGTTTTGCTGATTTAACTTTTTTAAGATATGTTTATTGACGGTTTGTTTTAGTAACAGCGTGATATTTTTTTGTTTAACAGGCCGCAGTTTCAAGCGGATTTAAATGTTCCGCACACCGATTTTGTGTTATGAAATTACATGGTATGTATAAGGAAAGTTTTTGAGTGGCGGACCCGCTTTAAGGGTCTTATTTTTTTGCTTATTAAAAGACAAGGCGTTTATTTTTTGTTTTAAAATTGTTGTTTTAACAACGGTATATGCCTAAAAAAGCCACAATGAGTTAAAAAAATGCTTAACTCTGTTTTTATTTACAGTAGTTATTTTACTAAAAAACAAATGGAACTAAAATGAAAAAATATTTTTTTAAAATTTGAATATTAACATTTTTTTTATAAAAAACTTTAAAAATTCACGGTATTTCGTCATAATTATGAATTGGCCGTTGTTAAAAATAATTTAGATTTTAGTTAATTAAGTATTGATATTATCATTGTATGGTGCTATACTGTATTTTGTAAGAGAAAAAACGAAGTTTTATTACTTTGATTTTAGATAAAAATAGAAATATTTTTACCTAATATATTTCGCAAGGGAAACGGAGTGTGTTGTATGGGAAAGAAATATGTTTATATGTTTAACGAGGGAGCGGCCTCTATGAGGGAGCTTCTTGGAGGAAAAGGCGCCAATCTTGCCGAGATGACAAACATGGGCCTTCCTATACCTCAAGGATTTACTGTTACAACGGAAGCCTGCACCTATTTTAACGAAAACGGCAAAGAGCTTTCAGACGAGATTAGAGAGCAGATTGAAGACGCTCTTAAACTTTTGGAGGAAAAAGCCGGCAAAAAATTGGGAAACAACGAAAATCCTCTTCTTGTTTCAGTTCGTTCGGGAGCCAGAGCCTCTATGCCGGGAATGATGGATACGGTGCTTAACTTGGGCCTTAACGACAATTCCGTTTTGGGCCTTGCAAAATCCACAAACAACGAAAGATTCGCCTACGACTCATACAGAAGATTTGTTATGATGTTTGCCGACGTTGTTATGGGCGTTTCTAAAGACAAATTTGAAAGACATCTTGACCAGTATAAAGAAAAGGTTGGAGCGGAGTATGACACGGAGCTTTCCGCCGACGACCTTAAGCAGATAACAGAAGATTTTAAGAAAATTTATTTTGAAGACCAGAAAAAGGATTTCCCTCAGGACCCTAAGGAGCAGCTTTTTGAAGCTGTTAAAGCCGTTTTCCGTTCATGGGATAACCCAAGGGCCTTCTCTTACAGAAGAATGAATGATATTCCATACAGCTGGGGAACAGCCGTAAACGTTCAAATGATGGTATTTGGAAACATGGGCGACACATCGGGAACAGGCGTTGCCTTCACAAGAAACGCCGCCACAGGCGAAAGGAAAATATTCGGCGAGTATCTTATAAACGCCCAGGGCGAGGACGTTGTTGCCGGAGTTAGAACTCCTAAGCCAATAGCCACCCTTGAGCAGGATATGCCGGAGGTTTATAAACAGTTCTGCGACCTTTCATCAAAGCTTGAAAGACATTATAAAGACATGCAGGACATGGAGTTTACAATAGAAAACGGCAAGCTTTTCTTCCTTCAAACAAGAAACGGAAAAAGAACAGCCGCCGCCGCCCTTAAAATAGCCGTTGACATGGTTAACGAGGGCCTTATAACAAAAGAGGAGGCCATACTTAAGGTAGAGCCTAAACAGCTTGACCAGCTTCTTCACCCTATGTTCGACCCTGAGGCTCTTAAAGCTGCCAAACCAATAGGAAAGGGACTTCCAGCCTCGCCGGGAGCCGGAGCCGGAAAGGTTTACTTTACGGCTGAGGAGGCTAAGGCAGCGGCCGCCACAGGTGAAAGAGTTGTGCTTGTGCGTCTTGAAACCAGCCCTGAGGACATTGAGGGTATGGCCGCCGCCGAGGGAATACTTACGGTTCGCGGAGGAATGACAAGCCACGCCGCCGTTGTTGCCAGAGGAATGGGCAGGTGCTGCGTATCAGGCTGCGAGGCCATAAAAATGAACGAGGCCGAGAAAACATTCACCCTTGGAGGAAAAACATTTAAAGAGGGAGATTACATATCCCTTGACGGCTCCACAGGAAATATTTATGGCGAGGATATACCAACAACAGACCCTTCAATATCGGGAGATTTCGCCGAGTTTATGTCTTGGGCCGACCATGTTAGAAGGCTTAAAGTTAGAACAAACGCCGACACTCCAAAGGACGCCGCCAAGGCCGTTGAGTTCGGCGCCGAGGGAATTGGTCTTACAAGAACGGAGCATATGTTCTTTGAGGCCAACAGAATACTTAAGTTCCGCGTTATGATTCTTTCCGATTCAGAGGAAGAAAGAATTGCCGCCCTTGAAGCCATTAAGCCTTTCCAGAAAGAGGACTTTGTTGGAATTTACGAGGCTATGCAGGAAAGACCGGTTACAATCCGCCTTCTTGACCCGCCTCTTCACGAGTTCCTTCCTACAACGGACGAGGAGTTTGAGGAGCTTTCAAAGGTAATGGGCAAGAGCGTTCAGGAGCTTAAAATTAAGGCAAGAGGCCTTCACGAACTTAACCCTATGATGGGACACAGAGGCTGCCGTTTGGCCGTAAGCTATCCGGAAATAGCCAAAATGCAGGCTTCGGCCATAATTGAAGCCGCCCTTGAGGTTAAGAAAAACAAAGGCTACAACATTGTGCCAGAGATAATGATTCCTCTTGTTGGCGACCCTAAAGAGATGAAGTTTGTTAAAGAGCTTATAGTTGAGGTTGCCGATAAGCTTATCGCTGAAAGCGGCATGGAGATGAAATATCTTGTTGGAACAATGATTGAGATTCCAAGGGCCTGCATGGTTGCCGACGAGATTGCCAAAGAGGCCGAATTCTTCTCGTTTGGAACAAACGACCTTACACAGATGACATACGGCCTTTCAAGGGACGACGCCGGAAAGATTTTGGCCGACTACATAGACAAAAAGATTTACGAGGGCGACCCTACGGCTAAATTGGACAGAAACGGCGTTGGAGAGCTTATGAAAATTGCCGTTACAAAGGGCAGGGCTCAAAGACCGGACCTTCATTTGGGAATTTGCGGAGAGCATGGAGGCGACCCTTCGTCAATAGAGTTCTGCGACATGATTGGCCTTGACTATGTTTCATGCTCGCCTTTCAGGGTGCCAATAGCAAGGCTTGCCGCCGCAAGGGCTCACATTTTGAATAAATGATTATTTAAAATATAATATCCTGTTTGTAACCAGCAATTAGGTACGCGGGGCTTGCGACTAAAATCAGCGGCCATTTGCAGCAGTTGATTTTATGGAGAGCCCAAGGGCTTATTGGTTATTAAAAAATTGGCGGAGTGAGTCCGGCAATAAATAAAACAGGCTTTATTATAGAACCATACATCATTAATCCTACCTTAAAAAGATTGGGGCGTGCCAAAAGGGCATGCCCCAATCGCCTTTTATGGGAATTTTAGACAGGGTTTTTAATTGACGCAATAATTGAACAACTATATGAAGCAAAAACTTGATAAAAGACTTAATTTCATAAATAAATTCACAATTAACTTAAAAATGTTGTAATAATTTCGGATTAATAAAAATGACGTCTTACAGTGAAAAAATTATGCTTTTGACTTTTATTTGGTTCCTTTAAAAACAGTTGCTCCTTGAAATAAAACATATTATACTATAAAATGTTTAGTTGATTACTAAAAAATTAGCGGAGCATGGTAATTAATTAGGAGGGAAATTATGGTTTTAAGAAAAATGACCGCTATATGCGCTCTTTGCGCTTTATCGGTGTTCGCGGGAGGCTGTTCAAACGGCGCTGAGCAGCAGAGCACAGCTGAACAGTCGTCCCTTTCGCAGGAAAGCTTAAGCGCGGAGAATATATTGGAAACGGCCAAGCAAAGCAATAACAACGCCCAAAGCTATAACGCCACAATGGACGTGTATTTTGAGTTTGAGAACAATGGCAGTGAAATGAACGCCGAGGTTGTTACAAACATACTTTCTTTTACGGAGCCGGTGTTTAAGCATATAACAATGGACGTTAAGCAAAACGGTTCAAACGCATCAAAAAGTGATTTTTATGTTGATGTTGACGACAGCGGAAGCATGTATCTTTATGCCCTTTACGAAAGTGACTGGTATAAAATGAAGGTTGATGCTGCGGCGCTTTTTGGAGTGCTTGGTCAGTATGATATAAAGGCCGTTTTAGACATACTTCTTACAAACTCAACAAACCCTGTGGTGTCGGAAGAGACGGAAAAAATAAACGGCGTAGATGTTTATAAGGTTGACTGTGTTATTCCGCCTGAGAAGGTGCCGGAAACAATTATAAACACAGGCGTTTTTGTTGTTAACGGAATGCTCTACCTTACAGAGGAGCATTTAAGCGGCGCCGGAGAAATGCCCGTTACATATTATATAAGCGCCGAAACGGGAGATGTTGTTGATTTCTCATTTGACGCCGGTCCGGCGTATCAAACAATATCCGACAACATGTTTAACGCCGTTAAGGATTTGGAGGGGTATGAGAATGCCCAAAAGCTTGTTATAAATTCTTTCAACGTAGATGTGAATGTTGACGACATAAACTCGGCGGAAAGAATAGATGTGCCCGACGAGGTATTAGCGGCTCAGGAAATGGAGGACATATCCGTTGAGGAAACGGAATGATTTTGAAAGGACATTAAATTTTTGAATAGTAGGAAAATACGGTTTTGTCTCAGTTTATAGATATTTTGAGCTTAGACTGGAATTTGCGAAAGACAAAAATTTATTTTCTTTTTAAGCCGGTTTCAATTTTAAATATCATTTTCAGCGTTTTAATGAGAATACCCGATTATGAATTTTAAAGTGTTTTGCGGCGAAAAAATAAAAGAAGCTGTAAAATATTGCGGACATAGAAAATTCAAAGGTTCGGTTTACGGCCGGCGATTAATGAGCTTTTTAAATCCGACTTTAGATATAAATTCAGGAATTTTATCCGCTTAATTTGGAAGTTTATAGTAATAAATGACATTTTGATTTTAGGAGAGAAGTATTTATGATTAGTGTAAACGGAGTTACCCTTCAGTATGGGGGAAGGACTCTTTTTAAAGATGTGAATGTTAATTTTACACCGGGCAACTGTTATGGTCTTATAGGAGCCAACGGAACGGGAAAGTCTACATTTTTAAAGATACTTTCGGGCGACATAGAGCCTAACAAAGGCGAGGTTGTTGTTCAGCCGGGAAAAAGGCTGGCCGTGCTTAAGCAGGACCACTTTGAGTTTGATGATTTTGACGTTATAAGCACTGTTTTATACGGCCACAAAAAGCTTTATGACATAATGAAGGAAAAAGAGGCCCTTTATATGAAGGAGGACTTTTCAGACGAGGACGGCCTTAGGGTGTCGGAGCTGGAAGGAGAGTTTGCGGAGCTTAACGGCTGGAATGCCGAAAGCGACGCCGAGATACTTCTTAACGGCCTTGGGATACCTACCGAGCTGCACTACTCAAAAATGGCGGAACTTACGGGAAATCAAAAGGTTAAAGTGCTTTTGGCCCAAGCCCTTTTCGGCAATCCGGACATACTTTTGCTGGATGAGCCCACAAACCATCTTGATTTGCAGTCGGTAAAATGGCTGGAAAACTTCCTTATGGATTTTGAGAACACTGTTATTGTTGTGTCCCACGACAGGCACTTTTTAAACAAGGTATGCACACACATAGCCGACATTGACTATGGCCAAATTACAATGTATGTTGGAAACTATGACTTTTGGTATCAGTATACCCAAATGACCCAGCGTCAGCTTAAGGACCAAAACAGACGCATAGAGCAGAAAATAAAGGAGCTTCAGGAGTTTATACAGCGCTTCAGCGCCAACGCCTCCAAAAGCAAACAGGCCACCAGCCGCAAAAAGCTTCTTGACAATCTTCAGCTGGATAACATAAAGCCTTCCTCAAGGCGGTATCCATTTGTAAGCTTTAAGCAGGATAGAGAGGTTGGAAACGACCTTCTTGTGGTTGAGGGGCTTTCAAAAACCATAGGCGACAGAAAGGTGCTTAACAACATAAGCTTTATGATTAATCCCAACGAGAAAGTTGCCTTTGTGGGCACCGACGAAATTGCCAGAACAACGCTTTTTAAAATACTTATGGGCGAGATGGAGCCGGACGAGGGCACATTTAAGTGGGGAATAACCACATCAAGGGCCTATTTCCCAAAGGACAACTCGGAGTATTTTGACGGCCACGACGAGTCTCTTATAGACTGGCTTAGGCCCTACGCCAAAGAAGGCGAGCAGTATGACTCGGACATAAGAGGCTGGCTTGGAAGAATGCTTTTTTCAGGCGAGGAGGCCCTTAAGCCGGCCAAGGTGCTTTCGGGAGGCGAAAGGGTTAGGTGCATGCTGTGCAAAATGATGATTTCAGGAGCTAACGTGCTTGTGCTGGACGAGCCAACAAACCATCTTGACTTGGAAAGCATTACGGCCCTTAACAACGGACTTATAGACTATAAGGGCACGCTGCTTTTTGACTCTCAGGACCACCAGTTTGTGGACACCATAGCCGACAGAATTATAGAGATACTTCCAAAGGGCATTATAGACAGAAAAGAGACATTTGACGAGTATATTGACGACGAGGTTGTTAACGAAATGCGGCAGAAACTTATGTAATTTTTCAGGGAGGACTTTTTATGGAGCTTAAAGAGGCTATTTACGGAAGAAGAAGCGTTAGAAAATATTCCGACAAAAACATAAGCGATGAGGACTTGAAAGAAATTATAGAAGCGGGCCTTTGGGCGCCTTCCGCCGTTAATCTTCAGCCCTGGTATTTTGTTGTGTGCCGAAGCGACGATGCCCTTAAAAGCCTTAACCAGATTATGGGCGGGTCCATATTCGGCCTTACAAAAGTTTTAAACAACAGGTTCAAGTCAAATCCTGAGGTTATAGAGGAAACCGTTAATTTTGTAAAAAGTCTTGGCGGGGCCAAAACCGTTATATTAACTTTTCTTCAGCAGGAGGATTATGACGAGAAAATAGCCGCCATAGAAAGCGCCGCGGCGGCAATGCAGAACATAGTTCTTACGGCCTACTCAAAGGGCATAGCCTCGTGCTGGCTTACGGCGCCTCTACATGTTGAAAAGGAGCTTAGGGAAAAATTCGCCCCGGGGAAAGGGCCTCTTTTGGCGGCCATAACTTTGGGATACAGCGACGCCTGCCCAAGGGCCCCAAGAAGGAAAGACGGAAGATTTGTTATTATTTAAATATTGATTATTTTATGGGCAGGCGTGGTATGCGTCTGCTCGCGGATTTTTATGGAGAAAAATAATGATAGTTGGCATAGGCAGTGATATAATAGAGATTAAAAGAATAGCTGAGGCAGTGAAAAAGGACAGCTTTAAAAGGCGGTGCTTTACGGCGAAAGAAGCGGAGTATGCCGAAAAAAAGGCCAACGGAGCCGAAAGTTTGGCGGGATTTTTCTGCGCCAAAGAGGCCGTAAGCAAGGCCCTTGGCACCGGTTTTTCCGGTTTTGGACCGGCTGATATTGAGGTTTGCCATGGCCCTAAAGGAGAGCCGGTTATTGCTTTAAAGGGCGGCGCCCTTGAAAGGGCCAATGAAAAAGGCGTTAAAAAAATACACATAAGCCTGTCCCACTGCCGAGATTTCGCCATGGCTTATGTTGTGCTTGAGGCGTGATTAAGGCTGAGGAAAGTTATATTTTAAAATAGGAATGAAAATTTGCTTTGATATACAAAAATCAGGCGATATTTAATATTAATTTTAGCCATAGCTAAAAATGGGAGGCGTATGTTTATGGACATAGCTTTTGGCTGGCAAATGCGTGAAATGGACAGAAAAACCATAGAGGAATATGGCGTTTTGGGCATAGTGCTTATGGAAAACGCCTCAATGGCCTTAAGTGAGGTTTGCGCTGATTATTTAAAAAGCCGCGGCCTTAAAAAAGCCGCCATTGTGTGCGGAGCCGGAAACAACGGAGGCGACGGTTTTGCGGCCGCAAGGCTTTTAACGGTTAGGGGTTATGATGTTGATGTGCTTTTGGCCGGAAAAGAAGAAAAAATAAAGGGAGACGCCCTTATAAACTATAACGCTCTTTTAAAAATGGGCATAAGGGTAATTAAAAAAATTGAGGATTTTGAGAATGTTATATCAAAGGCGGATATTGTTGTGGACGCCCTTTTCGGCACAGGTTTTTCAGGAGAGGTGCGGGCGCCCTATGACAGTGTTATAGACATTATAAATGGCAGCGGAAAGTATGTTGTAAGCGTGGACATGCCTTCGGGCGTGGACTCGGACACTGGAAAGGCCGCCTCTCACAGTGTGGCTGCCGACGAGACCGTTACATTCGCTTTGGCAAAGATTGGCAGCATACTTTACCCAGGAGCCGAAAACTGCGGCCGCCTTACGGTTGCGGGAATATCCATACCAAAGCAGGTTATGGAGGCGGCGGAAATTAAAATAAAAGCCCTTGATTTTGAGGAAGCCAGAGCGCTTTTGCCCGAAAGAAAAAAACGCAGCAACAAAGGTTCCTATGGCAGGCTTTTTGCCTTCTGCGGCTCAAAGGCCATGTGCGGGGCCGCCGTTTTAAGCGTTAAATCGGCATACAGGGCCGGCTGCGGCCTTGTGTATGGCTGTGTACCCAATGAGTGTGTTGACATTATCCAAAATCTTGTGCCGGAGGCTGTTGTTAAGCCCATGCCCTCAATTAACGGAAGGTTTTCGCCGGAAGGGGCCGACGCTATTGCCGAGGATTTGAAACAGGCCAAGGCCGTTGTTATAGGCCCGGGAATAGGCCAAGGAGACGAGGTTAAAAAGTTTGTTATTGATATTTTGAAAAAGGTTCAGTGCCATGCCGTTATAGACGCCGACGGCCTTAACGCTTTGGCAGGAAACGCCGAGGTCCTTGCCGAAACGGCGAAAATTCCTGTTATAACTCCGCACCCAGGCGAAATGGCTCGTCTTACAGGAAAAAGCGTAAAAGAGATTTTGGACAGCACCATAGACACAGCGGTGGACTTCGCCAAAAAATATAACTGCGTTGTTTTGCTTAAGGACGCCAGAACGGTTATCGCCTCGCCGGAGGGGCAGGTTTATATAAACATGACAGGCAACAACTGTATGTCT
>CAJFUS010000129.1 GCA_904420235.1 Candidatus Neoanaerotignum tabaqchaliae | reverse complement strand
TGCTATAATAAAAAATAAAACATTTAAAAACATGTGAAAAAAGCGCCATATTTAATTTTAGTATTTTCAAAAATCATAAGGAGGCCGCCCTATGGACATACTTTCCCAATGCCAAATTTGGAATGACAATGAGGAATATCAAAATATAATAGACGCTATTGAGGCCATACCAGAAAACAAAAGAACGCCGGAACTTGACAGCGAACTTGCCAGAGCCTATAACAACATAGCCGAGCTTGATGACATCGAGCTTTATAAAAAAGCGTTGGAACTTTTAAAACCCCATGCCGAATATTTTGAGGGAGACCATTGTTGGAATTTTCGCATGGCATATGCTTACTATTTTTTAGGGTGGGAAGATGAGGCCCTTTATTATTTTGAAAAGGCACTTGAGGCAAGGCCCGGCGATAAGGACACAGAGGAATTTATTAACGAGTGCCTTAACCGTCTAACATTTCCAAGATTCAACAAAAATTTCAGAACACGCGTCGCTGAGGCGTGGGAAGCCTTTCAAAAAAATGAGCCGCAAATTAGACATATGGTTGATTTAGGCGAAGAAGCCTATAAAGAGCTTTTGGATATATGCGATAAGATATTAAATATAGCGTTTAGCGATATAATATTTGAAATAGGATTTAATGGGGAAAAATATGAACTGGTGCTTATTCCCGATGGAGAAAAGGCGAAGCTTTTCGCTATTATGTATTTCAAGGCAAATGCTCCAGCCTGTATCTTTGAGAAATGGAATATTATTGCCGGCCGCCAAATGAATACCGACGTTGTTCTAAGATTTTCAAACAACGATATTTCTGCAAGAGATGTTAGGGTTTGGATTGAGCATGAGGAAAATAATACAATATCTATTTCCCTTTACTGCAAAAAACTTATGCCAGCGATTAAAGAAAACAAAGAAGAGACTTGGTATATGCTGTCATGTTTAACAGACCGAACCATAGGTGAAATTACGGCCATGAATTACATAACTGGTTTTAATGTTTTGGAAGAGCCGCCTGAAAGCGGTTATTCAATAGTTCTTTCAGAGCTTCCTCAGGTATTTGAGAGCAAAGGAATAGAAATTCCCGTTAGGGCTGATGAATATATTGAAAAAAGCTATATGGCATACAGCTTGGAGCCCATAAACGACCCTAACGCGGACTGGCGTTTTGACGTGTTTGCCGGTTCCACAAATTGTCCTGCCTTTATAGACGGATATATTAAAAACTATAATTATGCCGTTGACACATGTTATAAAGACGGAATAGCCGCCGGCTTTTTATGCTATCCTATTGACAGTTTTAATGGCGATGACAGAAGCGAGAAAATTCTTTCTTTTAGAGAAACCCTTGAGGCAGCAATAACAGAACACGCCGGAAAGGCGTCCGTTACGTTTATAGGTGGAGCCAGCGGACTTTTCTGCGGGTATCTTGATTTTATAGCGTGGGATTTAGAGCCTGTTCTTGAAGCAGCCGTTGATTTTTTTAAAAAAAGTGATGTTCAATGGGCTATTTTTCATTCTTTCAGAAGGGATGTTGGAGCCGTAAGGCTTATAAACAAAACAGATGATAACTCAGAAGAGGACGAATTTCAAACAGAGGGACGGGGTTCCCTTTTAGGACAAAAGGAAATAGATGACTTAGAGGCTTTTGTTGAGGGAAACAGCGGATATTATTATCAAATGCTGGAATATTTGGAAAACTTTATTAAATCCGGCGTTAACAGCAGAACTTTTACCGAGCGGCAAGCCAAGGAGGATTTACAGATTGCCTTGTGGTATGCCTATGCCTGCCTTAATATAGACCAATATGAATATTATTATAAGGCAGCACAACTCCTTCCGTATTCAGAGAAAAACGCGAAAAACTGCGGAATGTGGTATTACAGATATTCTGTGGCCTTAATGTATTGCGGACGCATTAACGAGGCCTTGTCATATGCCGAAGCCGGAACGAAGGAGGAACCGGACTATCCATGGATTTGGCTTCAAGTTGGAAAACTGCGCAGTTATTTTGGAGATTATAACGGAGCTCTTGAAGCCGTAAAGAACGGCCTTGAAATTGTTCCAGGAGACCATGAGTTCTTAACTTTGCACAGAGAGATACTGGAGGGCGCCTCTTTAGAGCAAATGGAATATCACTGGATAGACCCCGAAAGCGATAAAAAGCTTCAGTTGGGATTAGATATGGACTCAGATGAAAAACTGAGGGCTATATCGTGTATAGTTATAAACCATCAGGGCTTTGAGAAATTCATAGAGCTTTTTAATTTGCACGGCCATAAATTTGATGACAATGAAATGTATTGCAATTTTAAATATAATACAGGCAGTCATGATTTTGACATGGTTTTTAGAATGAATAAGGCCGGACTTTCAAAATTAAATTATGAATGGATTGTTAACCAAAAAGAAATTATTGACAGTGGTATTTTTTCCGAAATAGAGGCAGAGGGCAAAAATGCTTCTTTGAACGCTGTGCTTTTTGACCTTGACTATAGTGTAAGCATGATTTATAAGCTTAATGGGGCCAATAAATATTATCATTGCCATCTTACAAAAGAAGGCAATTTATCGGAACCGCGACTTATTTATAATTAAAGCTTAAAAGTGCCGCTTAGAGGCAAATATAAGGTGTTATTATATTAAATTGACAGCAGTTATCTTTGATAAAAAATTACAAAGAAAGAGGTTTTGGACAGTGAAAAAATTTATGTTTTTTAAAAGGTCGGCTGTCGTTTTTATAAGCTCTGTAATAATTTTTCCTCAAATAGTTTTAGCTTCGGATGTGCATGGAGACAAGGAATTACAGAATTATAAAAATTCAACTCCTATTATTTATCAATTAAACAGCACTTCAATTTATGACGAAAATTTAGAAATATCAAGCGCTGATGTTGATGAGGAGGAAAGATATGTAACCCGAGGAGCATTTATTCTAATGCTTTATAAATTGGAGGGTAGTCCGGATGCGGACACAGATAATTTTAATTTTGATGACGTTGATATAAACTCTAACTGTGGAGAGGCTATTTGCTGGGCAAATGAAAAAGGAATAGCAAGCGGATACAACGATAAGTTATTTGGTACCGATGACAATATAACAAAGGAACAGCTTTTTTGTATGCTTTACAGGTACACTTTATTTAAAGGAATAGATGCTCCTATTGAGGGAAACGCCATACACGAGTTCAATGATGAAAACAGCGTGTCGGACTATGCAGTTAATTCCATAAGGTGGGCCATTGGAACCGGACTTATAAAAATGGAAGAATCGGAAGGATGTATAAATCCAAAAGATTATGTGATACATACAGAAGCGGTAAATATTATAGAAAAATATTGTAATTTATTTTCAAATTAGAATTTTAAAAACAGCGGCTTTTAAATTTAAGGGCTGCTGTTTTTTATATTTTTATGGACGTACAAAATACTAAAAACAAAGTGATTTATAAAATAGGTTTTATTTTTCACGCAAAAATTAAAAATTATAATTAAAAACACATTTATTATGATTTGGTTAATGGGCATTTAAAAATGATTTGACAAACTAACTGAAATATTTTACAATTATGTAAAATCTGAAATTTCAGATTTTAGAAGTTGGATAATTATAAAATACAAAAATTGTTGAATATTTAAATTTTGTGACATTTAGAAGCTTTAAATTTGAAAGATAAAAACAAAAACACTGCCATTTAAAATTATGTGTGTTTTAGTAAAACGTGGTTTTGCATATAGAGATTTAATTATTTTACTAATTTCAAATAAAAAACAGTTCTAATTTGAAAAGGTGAGATATGTTTAATGTTTAAAAAAGTTGGAAATTTAAGCCTTGTTGATTTGATATATAACGAAGTTAAAGAGAAAATAATAGAAAACGAACTTAAGCCAAACGAGAAACTTGACATAGATTTTTTAAGTCAGTCTTTAGGCGTAAGCCGCACGCCAGTTATAAACGCTTTAAAATCTCTCGAGAAAGACGGCTATGTTATAATTAATCCAAGAAGCTCAAGTTATGTAAGAAACCTTACGAAAGAGGAGACAGAGGCTATTTTTGATTTTAGGGCTGTTCTTGAGGAAGCTGTTGTTAAAAAGGTTATAGATATATTAAGTGAGGAAAGACTTATTTGTTTTAAAAACAATTTAAGCGATTTTTTAAGTGAAACCGTATACGTGAATGATTTAAAAATATCTGTTAACAAGTTTTTTGATATAGAAACGGAGTTCCATGAGTATATGATAAAAAGCTGTCCGGCTATAATAAGCGGAGAAATAATGAACCTTATGGATTTGAGTAAAAGAATACGCCGGCTGCATATGCTTTATAAGCTCGAAAACTCAAATAATCCCGTTTTTGAATATGAGGTAATCCTTCACAAAAACTTGGCCGACGCTCTTATAAGCAAAAATACAAATGAAAGCGTAAAGCTTATTAATAAGGATATTTTAGGCACTAAAAATGAGATTATTAAACATTTTGACATAATAAACAATTATTAAGACATATGTGTTTTAAAGTTGAATTTTTGTTTTAGCACTTAGGAGGGATAGCATGTATTCTGTAAAAAAAGAAAATGGTTTTGTAATGTACAATGACGCCGAAGAAAGCAGAAATTTTAAAATTCCCGAAAGTAATTTTATGGGGCTTTACACAGCCGGAAATCCAAAGGCTATGCTTCCAGAACAGATAGAAAAAGCCGTTGTTTTTCCATTTAACGGCGGAGAGAGGCTTTCGGACATCGTAAAAAAGAAAAAAGCCTCCACAGCCAGTGTAATAATTTCCGATGCAACAAGAGGAGTTCCAACGGCAAAAGTTGCCCCATTCGTGGTTAAAGAACTTATTGACGGCGGAATAGACATTAAAAACATAATTTTTGTAGTTGCTCTTGGTGTTCACAGAAATGCTGAGGAAGAGGAAATGAAGGAGTTTTTGGGAGAGCTTTATGGAAAAGTTAGAATTGAGAACCACGATGCCTTTTCGGAAGATAAACTTGTTTATTTAGGCGATACATCAAGAAAAACTCCCGTTAAGGTTAATAAAACAGTTTATGAAAGCGATATTAAGGTTACCATAGGCAAAGTTGAGCTTCATGACATGGCCGGATTTTCGGGCGGCAGAAAGTCAATTCTTCCCGGCGTATGCGCCGAGGAAACCATAGTTATAAACCACCGTCCTGAAAAAATGATTGACCCAAACAGCAGGGCAGGAAATCTTGAAAACAATCCCATACACGAGGATATGCTTGAGACCGCAAGAATGTGCGGCGTTGATTATTCCGTAAACATAGTTATGAACATGGATTATGAAATAGCTGGAATTTTTTCGGGAGACCTCGACTTATCCCATAGGGCAGCGGCAGAGTTTCTTAAAAAATACTGTAACGTTGAACTGCCTAAAAAGCCCGATGTTTTTGTTGTATGCCCCGGAAAGCCCCTTAGCATTGATATGTATCAGGGAGTTAAGGCCATTATAGCTTTTCATAAAATAACCGACAGCAATACAACAGTTATATTGTATGGCAGTTTTGAAGAAGGCATAAACTCTAAAGATTTTTATGAACCATTTAAAAAATATAAAGATTTAGATGAGCTTAAAAAGTTTGTGTGGGAAAATTATGAAATTCAAATGGACCATATAATTCCCATTATGGAAATGCTTAAGAAAAAAAACAAAAATTGTAGTTATTACGGAAAATGTATCAAAAGAAGAAATTGAGGACATGGGCATGAAAAAGGCCGAAAGTCTTCAGACCGCTGTTGACGAGGCTCTTGGCGGAGAAAAAGAAAAGCTTGTTGCCATATGTCCTCAAAGTTATAGATGTATATTTTCCATAAAAAAATAAGCTCTTATGGAAAGGATTGGTTGCTATGAAAAATGAGAATGTTTTGTATTCGGTTATTGAAAAAGAGTATCCAGAAGTTGACTATGGCGAGGGAATGTACATATACGACACAAAGGGCAAAAAATATTTAGACTGCGCCGCCGGAATAGCCGTTGTTAATATAGGCCACGGAGTTAAGGAAATTACTGACAGAATGGCTTCTCAGGCGCAAAAGGTTTGCTTTGTTTACGGCGGCACATTCACGTCAGCCCCAAGACGCCGGCTGGCGGAAAAAATTATAGCAATGGCTCCCAAGAACATGGACAAAGTATTTTTATGCTCAGGCGGTTCAGAGGCAATGGAGTCTTTAATAAAAATAGCCAGGCAATATCAAATTGAGGCCGGACATGACAAAAAACACAAAATAATATCCCGCTGGCAAAGCTATCATGGAAACACAATAGGAACTTTGGCCATAGGCGGAAGACCGTCTTGGAGGGAAAAGTATGAGGAATATTTCCCTAAAAACATAAGCCATATATCGCCCTGCAACTGTTACCGCTGTCCTTATGGGCTTAAATATGGAAGCTGTTCAATTCAATGCGCCGATGAGCTTGAGCGTGTTATAAAATATGAGGGTGCCGACACTGTTGCTGCCTTTATAATGGAGCCCATAACCGGAACCACATCGGCGGCCATAGTTCCTCCTAAGGAGTATATGAAAAAAATAAAGGAAATCTGCGAAAAGTATCAAGTGCTTTTATGTATGGATGAGGTTATAACCGGTTTTGGAAGGACAGGGAAAAATTTTGCCGTTGACCATTATGATTTGCAGCCCGATTTAATCGGCTTTGCAAAAGGGCTTGGAAGCGGATATGTTCCAATAGGCGGAGTTTTGGTAAGCAAAAAAATTGTGGATACAATAGCCAAAGGCAGCGGCTCTCTTACGCACAGTTTTACGTTTTCTGGAAATCCAATGGCCTGTGCTGGCGCCGAAGCAGTTTTGGATTACATAAATGATAACAATCTTGTTGAGCAAAGCGACAAAATGGGAAGGATTTTTATAGAAAAGCTGCAAAGGCTTAATAAGTATCCCGTTGTAGGCGATATAAGAGGCATAGGTCTTTTAATGGGCGTTGAGTTTGTTAAGGACAAGGAAACAAAGGAGCCGTTAGACTTTAATTTCTCGGCGGAAATTGCTTCTTACTGTTTTGATAAAGGAATAATTATAACAGGAGGGGTTCAGGGAAGCGCCGACGGAGTTAACGGTGACGCTTTGCAGATAGCCCCGCCGTTTATAATAAATGAGGAAGAGATTGATGTTATAGTTAAAACAGTTGAGGAAGCCATAGAGTTTATTATGAGCAGGCACGGAATTAAAAATTAATTGCAGTTTGCGCAATTTTTTATGATGTATTTGTTGGCAAAGATAAAAACACAACGTAAGCGGCACGCTTACAGAGCCGGTAGGTAGTCCGGCCGCGCCCTTGGCGTAAGTAACCCTCCCTCCTTGGGTCGTCCGTTCTTTGCTTAGTATATTTTTTAAGGAGGGTTTTATATGGACAAATTTTCTGTGGGATTAACTGTATTTTTTAACAACCCCTTTTGGGTTGGCGTGTTTGAATGTATATCCGACGGAAATTTATCCGTGTGCAAGGTTACATTTGGTTCGGAGCCGAAAGATTATGAGCTGTATAGCTTTATTAAAGAAAATTATCTTAATTTAAGCTTCAGCCAAGGTGTAGCTTTTGAACTGAAAAGGGCTGTTAAAAATCCCAAAAAGGCTCAAAGAGATATTAAAAAACAGATAGAAAGCAGGGGTATTGGAACAAAATCCCAAATGGCCTTAAAAGCTCAAATTGAGCAATTTAAAACAGAGCGGAAAACCATAAGAAAGCAGAGTTTAGACGCGGAAAAATTGAGAAAGTTTAAGCTTAAACAACAAAAGAAGAAAGAAAAACATAAGGGCAGATAATTCTGCCCTTTTACTATGTACCCTTAATTTTATGTCACTAAGTGTTGAAATTAATATTTAATTTTATGAATTAAAAATATTTATCTTAAATAACAGCGTCTTAAATCATATTGCTTATAAATATCTCTATACCTATGAATATTAATATAGCGCCGCCTAATATGCCAGATTTTCCGGCCAGCTTTGTTCCAGCCTTTCTTCCTATTATAAGTCCGCCAAAGCATATTATAAATGTTACAACGGCGATTATAACAGCGGCCGTTAAAGCAAGCCAAAAATTATAATCGGCTATTGTAAAACCTACCGATAAAGCGTCTATGGATGTAGCCACGCCTTGAAACAGAAGTGTTGGTATGCTAAGACGTTTTACTGACAAGTCGTCGTCTTCGCCTTTTAAAGACTCAATAATCATTTTACCGCCTATATATCCAAGAAGCAAAAGAGCTATCCATGGTATAAATCCTTCAAATAACCTGAAGCGTTCAACAATGGTGTGTATACATATCCAGCCTATCATCGGCATAAGCGCCTGAAAAAACGCAAACACTCCGGTAATTCCGCACATTTTAAACTTTCTCATGTGCGGTTCGTTTAAACCATTGGCAAGTGAAACCGAAAACGCGTCCATAGCAAGGCCAACGCCAAGCATAATGCTGTTGAACAAAAAAAGAAAACCTAACTGCATTTTAAAACCCCCATATTGATATGATAAACCAAACTGCGGTCATAACACGGCGTCATACCAAAATAAAAAAGACTCCATGTATAGCCATATAAGTTATACATGAGTCTCGCAATTTAAAACAAGCCAGACCTATTGGTCAGTATGTTGACTTGTTACGCTTTAGGTTTAAAACGCTCACTACTCCCTCACAAGCAAGTAGTTTACCAAAAAAATACATGCCTGTCAACAATAATTCATTCAATGAACAAAAGTTAGCTATGACTTTAATATGTTAGTTTTGAATACTTTTGGTATTTCAGTCTTTAAATTTTTTGTAATAAAATGATTTCAAATAAAAAAGCTACCATTTCAGTAAATTTTTCAATGGTATGTCGATAAAATAAATCCATTTCATAATTGTAGACCAAAATAAAAATAATAGTTGACATTTATATGTGCAGACAGTTATAATCATTTTATTACGAAAGAAACGAGGGATATTTTAATGAAAACTTCATCCATAAAGCTAACAACAAAAGATATGGCATATTGCGCGGTGTTTGCAGCAATTATGTGTATTCTCGGACCCATGAGCATACCAATAGGGACAATACCAATATCTTTTACAAATTTTGTTATATACATATCCGTTTTTGTTTTAGGAAAAAGAAAAACCGTTATAAGCTATTTTATTTATATAATAATAGGATTGTTTGGGCTTCCGGTATTCTCCGGATACACCGGAGGACCGGGAAAATTTTTTGGCCCAACCGGAGGATACTTAATAGGATTTTTGTTTATGGCCATAATATGCGGATATTTTGCCGAAAAATATGAGGGAAAAAGCATTGTAACTATATGCGGAATGATTTTGGGAATGGCTGTTGACTATATATTTGGAACGGCTTGGTTTGTGTTTTTAACAAAAACCAATGCGGCATATGCCTTGGCCGTTTGTGTTGTTCCATTTATAGTTTTTGATGTTATTAAAATAGTTATAGCCTCTTTTGTTGGGCCTATGATAAAAATCAGAATAAAATAAAAAGGTATATATCAAGGAGCCGTGTTTTAAACACGGCTTTTTGTGTTTTATTTTAAATTTAAGACCGGTGTTCGCGTTGCCATATTGAGTTTTTAATGATAATATATATTTTTAGGGAGGTGCTTGTGTTGGCTGAAACTGAAGTTCTATATGGAACTGTTGAGGATATTATATATGCAAACAGCGAAAACGGATATACGGTTTTTTCCATAGAAACAAAGGACGATGAAGTTGTATGTGTTGGAACCATACCAGACATACACACAGGGGAAGCCGTAAACGTTACGGGAAACTGGACAATACACAGCACCTATGGAAAACAGTTTCAGGTTCAGTTTTATGAAAAAAGCATGCCTGAGAGCGAAGAAGGTATTATAAAATATCTGTCATCGGGAGTTATAAGCGGAATAGGGAAAAAAACAGCCCAAAGAATAGTTGATAAGTTTGGCGAGGCCTCTTTTTATGTTATAGAGGAAAAACCTGAGCGGCTTGTGGAAATACGAGGCATTACATACGAAAAAGCCATGAGGATAAGCGAGGCGTTTATACAGCAAAACGAACTTAGAAAAACAATGATGTATCTTCAAAAGTTCGGTGTAACTCCCGTTTATGCCATGAGGATTTTTAAAAAATATAAAGATAAAACAATGACCGTTGTTCAAAACAACCCATACCGTTTGGCCGACGATATTTTCGGCATAGGCTTTAAAATGGCCGACCGTATAGCGGCAAACTCCGGCTTTAGTCCCAACTCGCCCGAAAGAATAAAGGCCGGAATTAAATATGTGCTTAACCAAGCGGCGGCCGACGGGCATGTATATCTTCCGACGGAGGAACTTTATGAGAAAACCGCTTATATATTAAGCGTTGATAAAGAGCTTATAGAAAATTCAGTTCTTGAGCTTCAAATGGAGCACCAGGTATGGATTGACCGGACAGACGACAGCAGCATAAGGGTATATTTAAATATTTTTTATTATGCCGAGATTTCGGTGGCCAAAAAGCTTTTGGAGCTTTACGACAGCTGTGAAACTGAAAACACCGAAAAAACCGACGAGCTTATAGAGAGAGCCGAAATAAAAAACGGTATAGAGCTTGCTGGAATGCAGAAAACCGCCGTTAAAGAGGCTCTTAACAATGGGGTGCTTGTTATAACCGGTGGCCCAGGAACGGGAAAAACAACAATAATAAACATAATAATAAGCCTTTTGGGTGACGAACGCAAAAAGATAGTTTTAGCCGCTCCAACGGGCAGGGCAGCAAAAAGAATGACCGAGGCCACAGGTCATGAGGCCCAAACAATACACCGAATATTGGGAATAACATACGTTGATGACAACAGCAGACATCAGATTTTTGACAAAAACGAGGACGACCCTATTGACGCCGACGTTATTATAGTTGATGAAAGCTCTATGGTTGATATATTGCTTATGAGCAGTCTTTTAAAAGCCGTTAAGCTTGGCACAAAGCTGATACTTGTTGGCGATGTTGACCAGCTTCCGTCGGTAGGCGCGGGGAATGTTCTTAAAGATATAATAGACAGCGGGGTTATAAAGATTGTGCGTCTTACGGAAGTGTTTCGGCAGGCAAGGGAAAGCGCCATAATAATGAACGCCCACAGAATAAATAACGGTGAAATGCCTGTGCTTAACGACAAAGAAAAGGATTTTTTCTTGGTTAAGCGCTCAAACAGCATTGACGCGGTTGAGACAATAAAAGAGCTTATTTTAAAAAGGCTTCCGGCATTTTCAGGCTGTGACCCATTTAACGACATACAGGTGCTTACACCCATGAGAAAGGGACAGCTTGGCGTGCAGGAGCTTAACAAGTATCTTCAGGAAACCCTTAACCCTCCGGCGAAAAATAAAAAAGAAAAGATATTCAGAAACATAATTCTGCGTCAGGGCGACAAAGTTATGCAGATAAAAAACAACTACAACATGTCTTGGAAGGTTTTTGACAAGGGCATTGGAAAAAGGCGTGTTATTGACGAGGGCCTTGGGGTTTTTAACGGAGACTGCGGAATTGTTCAGGACATAAATAATGATGATGAAACAGTTACGGTTGTTTTTGACGACGGAAAGACCGTAGAATATGACTTCATACAGCTTGACGAGATAGAACTTTCATACGCCGTTACAATACATAAGTCTCAGGGCAGTGAGTATCCCGTTGTTATAATACCGCTTATAAGCGGGCCCCCTATGCTTTTAAGCCGTAATCTTTTATACACTGCTGTTACAAGGGCAAAAAAGCTGGCCGTTATAGTGGGACTTAAAGACACAATAAGCCGAATGGTTAATAACAACAGGGAGATTAACAGGTACTCAACACTTGATTTAAGGATTAAAAACATGTACGATTTTATAAATCAGTGAGGTATATATGAATGAATATTGCGGAATATGCCATACGTTTTATATATCCACCCAGATGCTTTGTATGCGGCTCTCTTATGGATTTTTGGTCCGAAGATTTTATCTGCGGGAAATGTATGAAAAACATATCATATGCAGAAAACGGACAGGATTACGGTTATTCCCTTAAAAATAAATTCGGGATTAATATTTATTTTGATTATGGAGCGGCTGTTTTTAATTACAGATATGTTAAAAAATCAATAGAACGCCTTAAATATAATAATGAAACGTATCTGTCCAAGGCAGCCGCCGAAATTATGTGTGATTTTTCGCAGAAAACGGGGCTGCTTAATAATGCCGACATACTTGTCCCTGTTCCTATAAGCAAAAAAAGAATGAAGGAAAGAGGGTATAATCAGGCTTTTATCTTGGCCGACGGAATAAGCAAAAACTTGGGCATAAGTTGTATTAAAGATGTTCTTATAAGAAATATTGACACCAAGCCTCAAAACCTGCTGGGGCCTTATGAAAGGATTGAAAATGTGAAAAATGCGTTCTCGATTAATAATAAATATCTTAAAATGATAAAAAATAAAAATGTGGTTATAATTGACGACATATTCACCACGGGCGCAACAATAAACGAGTGCGCTATGGCTTTAAAGGAAAATGGTGCGGCTAAGGTTGGTTTTTTCACGCTTTCTGCTGCCGGAGATAAATATTAGCATTTAAAATACTAATTAAAAGCCTATAAATTTTGGAGGTTAAAATGTTTGAGACAACTTTATTTTTTTCAAAGCTGGCCGCAAGCCTTATAATGGTTAATCCCGTTAGAGGAAAAATTAAAAAAATGCGCGAAAACAAGGGCGACGAAGCAACTGATGACTTTATATATCACTTTGTTGAGGAATGGTCACAAAAAAGACTTAAGGATACTGGCTGCAATATATTTGTGCATGGCCTTGAGAACATACCGGACAGAAACGTGCTTTTTGTAAGCAACCACCAAAGCAATCTTGATTTTTTGCTGCTTTTAGCGGAGCTTAAAAGACCGGTAGGCTTTATAGCTAAAATAGAACTGGAAAAAATACCGCTTTTAAGGGATTGGATGAGGCTTATAAATTGTATTTTTATTGACCGAGATGATATGCGCCAGCAGGTTCAGGTTATACTTGAGGGAATAAAAATGCTTAAGGAGGGCAAAAACCTTATAGTGTTTCCCGAAGGCACCCGTTCTCAGGACGGAAAAATGATGGATTTTAAGGCCGGCAGTTTTAAGCTTGCCACAAAAAGCAAGGCTCCAATAGTTCCCCTTACTATTAACGGCACAAACAGCGCCCTTGAGGGAAACAACAACAGGCTTAGAAAATGCGATATTCATCTTTATGTTCATAAGCCTGTATATATAGAAGATTTAACAAAAGAACAATTAGCGTCGCTTCATGAATATGTAAGGGAAATAGTGGCTAAGCCTTTGGAGGACAAAAATGAGTAAAATACTTAAGTTTAAAAAATATATTGTTGTTGTATCGGCAATTATTACGTCGCTTTTGTTTGGAGGCTGTGGAGCAATGAACAAATTCAGCGGCGAGGTTCCAACAGATCAGCTTCAAGTACATTTTATATCTGTCGGCCAAGGTGACAGCGAGCTTATAAAGCTTCCGACAGGAGAAAATGTACTTATAGATTCTGGAGATACATTTGCTGCCGAAACACTTTTAAACTATTTGAAAAACAATGGTGTTGAAACAATAGACCTTGCGGTTGCCACTCACCCGCACAGCGACCATATAGGTTCTATGCAGAGTGTTATGGAGAACTTTGAAGTAAAAAAAATACTTAGGCCCGACTGCGACTATGACTCACTTGTATACACAGATTTTTTATATTCCATTGAAGAAAATGGGGTTGAAGAGATTATACCAAAACCAGGAGATACCTTTGATGTTGGAGACGCACATTTTGAAGTTCTTGGACCTGTTAAAGAGTATGAAGATGTAAATAACGCCTCAATAGTGCTTATGATGACATATGGAGAAACAAAATTTCTTTTTACTGGAGACCAACAGGCCGACGCTGAGGCAGATATTATATCAATGGGTTATGATTTAAGCGCTAATGTTCTAAAAGTAGGCCACCATGGTTCTGATACGTCTACATCTGGTGAATTTATAGAAGCCGTTAGGCCAGAGATAGCTGTTATTGAAGTTGGAGAAGGGAATAGTTACAGCCTTCCAAGCGATGGGGTTGTAATGAATTTAGCAAGAAGAGGGGCAACTGTATATAGAACAGACCAGTCTGGAAATATCATTATTACATCTGACGGAAAAAAACTTGGTGTGTTTACTGATGACACACTTGAGTCTTTTTCGGACTATCTTTTTGGTGTCAGCTGATTTTTATGAATTTACTGAAATAAATAGGTTATTTTTGATGTTATTTTAAAAGCTAAGTTAATATTTAGTTTTTACTAAATTTCATAATTTCTTATAACAGCCGCCGTTAAAGGCGGTTTCGTTTTTTATAATATTTTATACACATATTCTGTTGACATCAGAATTTTATTATGGTAGCATTTTAATCGAGTGAAGTTTTGTTATATCATCAACAGTATATTTAAAGAAATAATTAGGTGGGGGAAAAGGGAGAATTTTAAAATGAGAAAGTCTTTTTTAATTTGTTTATTTTTTATATCGGCTTTTATTTTTTCAAGCTGTTCTGCCGCTAACGATGCTGCCACGGCTATTCAGGCCCAAGGAAGGGAATATGGCGAAACATTTGAGCTTAACGATGGCGACACAATGTCAACTGCTTTTTTTGATATGACAGTTAATTCGGCAAAAATAGCTTCTGAAATTGACGGATATGTTCCTAACAATGACACAGACACTTTTTTGATTGTTAATATTACTGTTAATAATACGTTTGACAGTGATGACCCAATTCCAATGTCTGATGCCGATTTTGAGCTGGGATATAATGGCGCTGATGAAAGCTCAACAATTTTCCCTGAAAGTGAGTTTGCCTCTGATCAGCTTCCTTCAGAATATCAAATAGAAAAGGATGGAAGTGTAACAGGCAATTTGATTTATGTTGTGCCAAGCGATGCTGACAATTTCCGCATTTATTATTACGACCTTTGGGATGACGACTTTGAAGGAAATAAATATTGGTTGCCGTTTTCTGTTAACTAAAATATAGATCAATTTGTTTTTAGTAAATTAGTTTTTAGTGTTCTATATTACCAAAATACATTTTTAAATATTAAAAATAAAAGGGTAACAACGATTTATTTGTAAATAAACGTTGCTACCCTTTGTTTTTATATTTCTATAATTTTAAATGGCACTTTCAGCAAACTTTTTGAGTTC
>CAJFUS010000128.1 GCA_904420235.1 Candidatus Neoanaerotignum tabaqchaliae | reverse complement strand
TATATTCATTATACCACGATAGATTATTATTTTCACCAGCAATAAACACATTGTCCGAATTTTCCAAATAAAACAGCGGACATTCCACAAATTCACTGCCGTTCCACCTAAATCCGCTTAAAAAACTGCCCATTGGGTATCCTGCCGCCATACCCCACAAAACCGCGAAAACATCTTCATCGTATTCAAACATTCCAAGGCCCTCAATATAATCCTGCCCCCTCTCAAACACCGTTCCGCTATAAAACTCACCGTCATTCCAAACCTGATAAAACAGACTTTTATTCATCATTGCCGAATCTGTTAGGCTTTGAACATAAAAATCCGCACCATAGCTTATAAATCTTACGTTGTATTCTGTTCCATTATAAACCATATTTCCGCTAACGCTTTTCATATCATCTTGTCCGGTTATGCTTCTAAGCTCCCAATCCGGAATATCAACGCTCTCTTTTGAACATATAAAGCTTTTAAGCTGGTTATAAAAATCCGAGGAATAAAATGCATTTGTTGGGTTGCTGTAATTATATTTCTCATTTTCAAAATATGAGTATAGCTGGCTGAATTTTTCCCTTATGATTTTTATCTTATTTATGTCCTGTTTTTCGTCGTTTTCAATATTGCTCTCCGGCTTGTTCTCATCTGCGGCACTATCCGAATTTTCCTGTTTATCACTATTTTCAACTGCTTCTATTTCTGTTACGGTTACACTTTTTATACTATCTGCACTTGATGAACAACCATTTAACACAAAAACAGAAAAAACGGCAAACACAATAAGCACAATCCTCAAAATCAAACGCCTCCTTAATCCACAGCCAATTCAGTGTTAAACATATTGCCTTTATCAGCCTTATAATTAAATCCCATATACTCAAGAATTATATCCTTCGCCGTATTTATTGCCGGAGCGCCGCTTCCTTCGCCAAAAGGCACCATTACGGCAACGGCTATCTGCGGATTGTTATAAGGTGCGAATCCGGCAAACCACGAATGTGACGGTCTTCTTTTATCCTCTTCCGCCGTTCCGGTTTTCGCCGCCACCTCAACAGGAAAATCCCTGAAATAATTTCTTAAAGACCCCCTTGACCCGTGTGTAACCATATACATTCCTTCCTTAACAGCGCTTAAATTGTCGCCGTCAAATTCAAGCCGGCCCTGCTGTATAGGATAATTGAATTCTTCATTGCCATATTTAACGGTCTTCTCAACAAGGGTTGATTTATAAAGGGTTTCCTCGTTCGCTAAAGCAGATATATATTTAGCTATATTTACAGTAGAATAGTTATTATAGGATTGTCCTATAGCATTTCTTATATTGTCCCCGTCGGTCCATTTTTTCTGATATTCGTCGGCCTCAGGATTATAGGCTTCAACGCTTTCTTTCTTCACTTCCGGAGAGGCCACCTGCGGTTTATACTCAGAAATCTCAACGCCTGAATAATCATTAAGACCAAATTTAGCGGCGTACTCCTCAAAAATTCTTGCCGTTTCCAATTCAGTTCCTTTTTCCATATTTCCCATGTTGTATGCCAAGGTATAAAAATAATAATTGCAGGATACCTCAAGGGCTTTAACCACATCAACGGCGCCATGGGTTGTGCCATAATTAGAATATATAAGGCACTTGGCGTATGGAGTTCCGGCGTCTTTAAAAATACCTTTATCTTGTATTATTGTGTTTGCGTCAACAACGCCCTCCTCAAGACCGGCTATGGCCGAAATCATTTTAAAAATTGAGCCCGGTGCCTTCCTTTCCATTGTGGCCCTGTTTATAAGAGGCGATGTTTTATCGGAAAGAATATAATTATAATACTCACTGTCAAAAGTATTTGTAAGCCTGTTAGTGTCGTAGGACGGGAACGACACCATAGCTAATACATTTCCGGTATTAATATCCTCCACAACAGCCGAACCTGTGCATGGGTCCATATTTATGCGGTTTATGGGTATCTCGTTTGATATTATTTTATCTTTCAAAATCTCATAGACTGCGGCGCTTCCGTTTCTAAGTCCGATTAACTCCTCATCATTTAATGATATAAAATTCTGTTCATAAAGTATAATCATAATATCTCCGGCATCTATAATATTTCTGTTAAAAAGGTCTATAAATGTTTCTTTCAGTTTTTCCGTGTCATCACCATCAATATAGTTAAGTAAAGTATCCCTAATTTCTTTCTGCTTTCCCTCATTTGACACCATAAGAACGCTGAAAGAAATTATATTATTGTCAAGCATAGAATTGATAACGTCTTTAAAAGAAACTTTTCCGCTGTCAATGTTCATAAACAGAACCGATTTTAAATTTTCCCTCATGTGCTCATATATTTTTTTCTGAAGCTCGGCGTCTATTGTTAAATATATGTCTCCTCCTTTAACAGGTTCCTTAAACATAACCTCCTTAACCCTTCTCCCATGAGAGTCAACCTCTATGGCCTTTACGCCGTCATCGCCGTTTAGTGTAAGTTCATATGTTTTCTCAATTCCGCTTTTCCCAACTTTATCATCTTGAGTATAGCCGTATTCCTCATACTCTTTAAGCTCCTCATCATTTATGTTTCCTACATATCCCACAATGTGGGCCATACATTCTCCATATGGATAGTATCTGTACCAACCGGACTCTACAAAAACCCCCGGAAACAGCTCATTATTTTCCTCCACATAGGATATAAAGCTCTTGCTTATATTTTCGGCTATGGTAACAGCATTATATTTTTTATACCTCTGCATATGTATCTCGCTCATTATAAAAAGAGTATCCATAAACTCCTCTTCAGAAAGCCCTGTCGGAATTTCAAAAAAATCAGATAAATACTCTACAGTTTCGTTTGCGTCAAAATCCATTTGTTCATTTTTAAAGCCCATATCTGTTTTCCATCGCTTTTCGCCCTCAGCACCGGAAAAATCAAATGTATAATTTCCAGATAAATTAGTTATTGGAAAATTATTGTTTATAACAACGCCATAGT
>CAJFUS010000127.1 GCA_904420235.1 Candidatus Neoanaerotignum tabaqchaliae | reverse complement strand
GCGAAAATAAGCGGACATTACAAACGTCCGCTTATTGGCAATATACTTAATATTTTTACCGGCTTAATAAAAGACTATTTCACATAGCTTTATTTTCATATTATAGAACAGCAGCGTCAAAAACCACAAAACAAATTTCTTTCTAAAATTCCCCTCATTCTTTCTTAAGGCTCTCGCACACCATTTCCGCCGACCTTATGCCGTCAACAGCAGCTGAAACTATGCCTCCCGCGTATCCAGCGCCCTCTCCGGCAGGGAAAAGACCTCTTACGGACACACTTTGACATAAGCTGTCACGCAAAATTCTAACGGGCGACGAGCTTCGGCACTCGGGAGCTATAAGAAGCGCCTCAGCGCTGTTAAACCCCTTCACTTTTCGGCCCATGGCCTCAATGGCCTCCCTCATGGCCTCTGTTATGTATTCCGGAAAAAGCTTATTTAAATCTGCCTGTTTAACCCTCGGCCTGTATGTTCCTTCCATGTTTTCAGCAGGGCTAAAATCTTTATATCCCATAAAGCTTCCCACATACTGGGCCGGCGCTCCATAGCCTCCGCCGCCCATTTCAAAAGCCTTTTTCTCTATCTCCCTTTGAAAATACATTCCTCCAAGGGGTCCTTTATTCTCAAAATCCTGTGGAAAAACCTGAACCAAAAGGGCGCTGTTGGCAAATTTTCCGTCTCTGGCGTAATAGCTCATGCCGTTTACGCAAACCATGCCCTCCTCGCTGGCAGCCGGAACCACATACCCGCCGGGGCACATGCAGAAGGTATAAACCCCTCTGCCGTTTTTGGCAGTGTAGGTAAGCTTATATTCCGCCGGACCGAAATATTCCGCCTTTTCGCCGCTTCCATACTGAGCCTTGTTTATAAGTTCCTGACTGTGCTCTATGCGGCAGCCAACGGCAAAGGGTTTTGCCTCAATACTCACGCCTCTTTCAAAAAGCCGCTCAAATGTGTCTCTGGCACTGTGGCCTACGCACAAAACAACGCTGCGGCACTTAATTTCCTCATTGCCGTTAACCACAATTCCCTTAACTTGGCTATTTTCAAAAATCAAGTCCGTAACACGGCTTTCAAAGCGTACCTCTCCGCCGTTTTCTATAATCTCCCGCCGTATATTTTTAACAACGTCCACCAGCCTGTCGGTGCCTATGTGAGGATTGTGACTGTATAAAATTTCCTCCGGCGCCCCATGCTTAACAAACTCCTCCATAACCTTAAGGCTTCGGGGGTCCTTAATTCTTGTGGTCAGTTTTCCGTCGGAAAATGTTCCGGCGCCGCCCTCACCAAACTGTATGTTGCTTTCCTTGTTCAGCTCTCCTTTTTCCATAAGCTTGTTTATGTCTTTAAGCCTTTGGCCGGCCTCCCTGCCGCGCTCAAGAACAAGTGGTCTTGCTCCCATTCTTGAAAGAATGAGGGCCGCAAACATTCCCGCCGGACCGAAACCAACTATAACGGGCCTTTGGGAAAAATCAAAAATTCCCTTTGGATAGACATATTCAACATACTCCGCCTTAACAACGTCAGGGCTTTTGGCCGATTTAATAATTTTCTCTTCATTGTCCGCCTCAACATCAACGGTGTATATATAAAAAATGTCCTCTTTTTTTCTAACGTCCAAAGATTCCTTAAATATCCTCCAGCTTTTAACATTCTTAATGTTAAGCCTCAGCTTTTTGCAGGCCCTCTCCAAAATAAGGCCCCTGTCCTCTTTATATCTAAGCTTTATGTTTTTAACCCTTATCATAAAATTCTCCTTAAAAAGCGTGTTTAAAGGCCGGTTTTATAGTCCTGTTTAACATGGTCAAAACCGATTACTCTTTATCGCAAATTAAACGCCGCGCCATATCAATAAACTCTTTTTCAACGTCCTTCCAATGCCTTTCGCTTACGTCGGGCTTTGTAATAAGTCCCTCAGCCACATCGTTTTCATGTCCGTTCATAAGAGCTTTCAGCTCATAACCCAACATAATGTCGTCAATCATTTTCCATTTTTTGTTGTCGTCCTCGCTTAAATCATTCAGTTTGAACTTTTTAAATATAGCCCTCATAAAGGCATTTTCAATATCCATATAATTATCAAGATAAACTTTCACCGGCCTTATAACATCGGCTATATATGCCTCGGAGGCGTCATGCAAAAGGCAGGCGGCGCATAGCTTTTTGCTCCACTGCCTTGCCTCCGCCTCTTTTGCGCAGTTTATTGAATGCTGGCCCACCGAATAAAAGCGCTTAATATGCCCTCCGCCCCTGCAAAGCAGGCTTAAGGCATGGGCAATGTCCTCAAGGCATATATCTTGGGCATTAACATTCACCGGATTTATTCTTTTTCCCGAAAAAGTGCTCATAGCTGTCATAATATTTTTCCTCCCAAGCAAAAACCGCCGTAAAAATGGCCCTATCCCTAAGGATTATAGTCAGTCATTTACGGCGGCCGTAAGAAACGCTCAGCCATATGGCAGTTTATACAAACTAAGTTTATAATAACACACAGCATTTAAAAAGTAAACCGCGGCCCAACAACAGACCTTTTAAACGTCGGCTATAAAGCGCGGCGGCCTTTTTATGCTTCCTGCTGACTATATGCCAAGGCTAACTTTAATGGCTTTGTCAACGTCCCGCATTATGGCGGTATCAAGGCGCGAAACCTTTTCCCTAAGCCGCTTTTTGTCTATTGTCCTAATCTGCTCCAAAAGCACAACCGAGTTTTTTAAAAGGCAGTACCTTTGGGCGTCAAGCTCTATGTGGGTAGGCAGTTTTGCCTTGTTAATCTGCGACGTTATGGCTGCGCATATAACCGTAGGGCTGTATTTGTTGCCCACATCGTTTTGAATTATAAGCACAGGCCTTATGCCGCCCTGCTCGGAGCCCACAACCGGACTTAAATCGGCGTAAAATATATCCCCTCGTTTTACTGTCAAATTAACCACACCCCGCCGTCTTGTAAAGACGCATAGTCACCTGCAAGTGTGATATGGAATATAAAAATTTATGTACTTAAATTTGCCGCCACACCTCAGGCTGTTATGATTATTGCCATAAAAAACGAAGTATATACGGCAAAAGCGAAAAAATCATATTATATAATTAATCTCTTTAACAACCTGGCCGCCCTTTATATACACCCTGGGCACTCTTTTTGATACTAAACAAAGCACCTCATAGCTTATGGTTCCCATAAGGCCGGCAATTTCGTCGGCGGTTATCTCCTCGTTTCCCTGACGGCCTAAAATAACGGCCTCGTCCCAAGGCTTAACGTCAATGCCGGTAACATCGGCCATAAGCTGGTCCATGCACACGCGGCCCCGTATAGGCGCTCTTTTGCCATTTATAAGCACATATCCCCTGTTTGACAAAAGACGGCTCACTCCGTCGGCATACCCCGCCGGTATTGTGGCTATGCGCCTTTTTTCATCGGCTATGTATGTTCTTCCATAGCCAACGCTGTCGCCCTTTTCAATTTCTTTAACATACATGGCATAAGTTTTAAGGCTCATAACCGGCTTAAGGGGCATTCTTTCCTTTTTAACAAAGTTTGACGGGTAATAGCCATAAAGTATAATTCCCGGCCTTACGGCGTTAAAAAACATGTCGTCAAAGTCGATAATTCCGGCGCTGGCCGAAGCATGCTTAAGTGGAATTTTAACGCCCCTTTCCTCAATAGCCGAAACGGTATTAACAAACTTCTGCCTCTGCTGATATGTAAAATCCTTGTTTTCCTCGTCGCTGGTGCAAAAATGAGTGAATGCCCCGCCAATTTCTATGTTTGGCAGTTTGGATATTTCAATAATCTCGTCTATGGCTTTTGAGGACGGCACAAAGCCTATACGGCCCATTCCTGTGTCTATTTTAATATGTACAGCGGCTTTTTTGCCTGCCTTCTCGGCAGCCTTTGAAATGCCCCTTGCCTGCTCAAGGCTTGAAACAGCCGGTATTATGTCATACTCCATAAGCTCGCCGTCAAACTCCTCCGGCGAAAGCCCCAGCAGAAGTATAGGCGCTTTAAGTCCCTTTTTTCTAAGGCTTATGGCCTCGTCAATGGCGGCAACCGAAAACATGTTAACGCCATTTTCCATAAGCACCTCCGCCACTTCCATTGCCCCGTGGCCGTAACCGTCGGCCTTTATGGTGCCTATAACCTGCGCCCTGCCGTCAATCCTTTTTAAAATGCTTTTTATGTTAAAATCAACGGCGTCAAGGTCAATTTCCGCCGCAAGTCTTTTGTACATTAAAAAAATCCCCTTTCACTGTCCCTCAGGCGATACGCCTTCAACCGAAAATACGCTGTCGTCTATCTGGGCGTTATACTCAAACTGCTTAAACTGAAGAATGTATCTTTCCTTGCCCTCGCTGTCATAAATAACCAGCTTAACGGGGTCAAGGGTCTCGTTGTCTATCCAAAGTTTTTCCGTAGACGTAAATTTATTGCTTCCCGGTATAACGGCTTCTAAAACGGTGCATTGACTCTCGTCAAAATTAGCAACGGCAATGGATACTCCTTCGCTGTTCATATAGTTTTTAACAAAACAGCCTATAAAAAGCTCGTTCCTCGCCTGATTTTCGGGCACGTTTTTTATAATTTTGCCCTTAACCCTTGGGTTAAACTGGCACACAGTGCTTCCGTCATACACCGTATAGTTTCCCGCCACCTCGTCGGGCGATGTAAGCTCAAGACGGTATTGGCCCGATATTTTATAATACTGCTCAATGCCATACTCACTCTCGCCCTCGTCGGTTATCCTTGTAACGGTTCCTGTTGCGTGATAGCTTTGAAGGCCGTTAAGCCTTTCCTGTATTTTTTCCATTGGCGTCTCGTTTTTATCTGCGGCGCCGCAGCCGCTTAAAGCCGCGCACAATATGGCCGCCAAAGCCGAAACAATAAGTATTTTCCTCATTAAAGCCTGCTCCTATGCGTCTTTTTCAATATAGTATACGCACCAAAACAAGCCGTCTATTACTCCATATTTTTTATAACCTCCGGCAGAAAACCGCTTATGT
>CAJFUS010000126.1 GCA_904420235.1 Candidatus Neoanaerotignum tabaqchaliae | reverse complement strand
TATGTTCCGTACATAAAGTTTCTGAATAAAATTTTTTTGTCTATTTCAAAAACAAGCGTTGACAACGGTTGTTTTACTGAATATAAAAAATTCATATACATAAAAATTTTGTCACCATAAACAGAAACAAATACATCTCCATATTCAGCATCATAAATTTTCACGCCATTTTTTAAAAGCCTGTCTATGTCAACAGCATTTAAATGCAAAATTTTTGAAGTTTTATATACTTCGCCGTCAGAATAGTAAACCTCTTCAGCTTTATTTTCCAAAAGATATATGTTTTTAATTTCGTCATTATAATCTTTGAAATTTTCGAGTATACGAAGTACTTCTACATTCCTCTCATAATTATCAGTGCTGTCTATTCCAGGAATAATTCCAGCATTAATTATATACGGCTCATTTGACATCTGTGTAAGCACATTTTTAACATTACTTAAAATATTATCCGTATTGCGCGCCGAGAAAGAAAGCTTTTGCTGATATTCCTCCCGCATTGTTCTGTCTATATTAGAATAAACAAAATGATTGACAACTACAAAAAATAGTATACTCATAATCAGTGACAATATCATAAGCAAAAAAAACGTTCTGTAAAATAGGCTATTAAACTTGATCCTTTTTAACCATATCATATATCGGGCACCTGCTTATTAATTTCATAAAATTAAAAAATTGTATTTTAATATATTTTACTATACTAAAAGTCAATTTTAATAAAAATTATAGCATATTCTACCTATGCAAACCATACTATTTGTCAAAATAAATATATAAACTTCAAAATAGCAGCTTTTATATATAACTTTTAAAGTATATTTTAAAAAATGATAAAATTTAATTTTTAATAAAAGTATGTATCAGCATAATTATATCTATCAAATATCATTCTAAAAATGTTGTGTAAAAATCTTAAACTTCTAAAAATCAGCAGGAAATCAACAAACTCTAACATCCTCAAGTTTTCTTTATATAACAAAAAACATTAACCAACATCTGTATAATGTCAGTTAATGTTTTATTAAATTCAAATATTTTTCTATAAAATTAAACCCATACTATTTTCGATTTTTATATTTAAAATCATTTTTTCAGAGTTTATTGACTTTCAATATGTATCAGTATGTCCCTTGCCTTTTGTATAATGTTGGCAGCCATTGTCATGTTCTTGCCTTGCTCCTCAACAGACACATTCACAACAGCGTCAAAAAGATTGCGCATCTGTTCGCAACCAATACACATATATTTGTCATAAAACACAATATAAACGTTATTGTTTATTATTCCGACAAACTCCATAATATCCTCCATAACCTTAGGCTTAAGAATATAAAAGGCGTTATGCCCGTATTGGGCGTACACTGAAAATATATTGTTGAAAACCTCATTTTCGGTTTCAATATTCACCAGAAAAGTCAATACTTTCATTTTAGAATTTTGTTTTTTTGAAAAAAATCTGTATTGCCGTTTCACTTATTTTAAACTCATGAAACATAGAAAAAACTATTACCTGCCCACTGAATACCACTATATTTGAACTACTCGTTTCATATGTTTCAACACTACTGACGCAAAACCGTATGCTCTCATACACTCTCTCAAAGTAGCCGCTTGATTTAAAAAAGGATTTTTCTCTTCCCAGAAGCAGATTGGCTTCCCTCAGTTCTTTAAACGTAAGCCTCTGTTTGGGCACATACTTTAAATTTGAAAAACCTGGAACCTCCCTTGTTTTTAACAGAGCATATTTATTCTGCACACATCTCGGCAAGCACGCCACACGGTTCTTTTTTAATACACAAAATTTTCTGCAATATTTCAGCGGTAAGTCTTTGGCCTTTCGCACTTTCAAAAATAATGTATAAATTGAATTTCATATTCAACTTTTGATTTTTCCTTATCAATACATACTCATGGCTTAAATGGCAGTGTCTTCCCTTCAAAGTATCCCTAAATATACTTTTCTGTATTTTGTAAAAAAATATTCAGCCCCGATAGACGCCAACAAAGAAATAATAGAAATGTATTAACTTAACGGCTAAAAAACAATGATTGCCAAGAAGATCGCTTAAATTCTCAATTATAAATTATGAACGTTCTTCTTATTTTTTCTGACCTTCTTTTATGGCCATAGCAATCTTTCGTTTATGATATTTTATTAAGGAATCCGTTTCTTGATCATTAAGTTTCAATATCTTTTTTGCGTTTTTGGCATAATCAATAAACGTTTGTTTTTCTTCATTATCAGAATAGATGCTGTAAAGTTTTTTCGCTGATATATGCCTGCATTTAGCTGAAGTCCAATTACTTCGCACAATAGTATGGGCCTTTCTACGCATTCGGTAATAATATTTCGTTATAGCGCGAGGCCTTATTTTAATATTCTTACCATCAAATAAAAATCCTAAGTAGTTTACATTAGATGGCTGATTATCCTCATATATGATGTTATTCTTATAAATATAACAAGAGGTTTTTTCCTCCTGTAAGTCAATAAGTCCTTTCATTGATTCTATATATGAAAAAATAAATCTTTTATAATCAGTAATTTCGGTATCTTTCTCATATGGCAAGACAATAATAGAATCGTCCGAATAGCGCATATACATCCCGTTTTTACTTGACACATAACGCTTAATGTCTTTATCAAACTCTATCATATAAATGTTGGATAGTACAGCACTAATTGGTGAGCCTTGCGGAATACCTGCCCCTGATATATTCTTTTTTATGTCTTTCTTGCTTTTCTGAAACTGTTCTTTAGTAAGTATTGTATCTTTATTATTGATTTTTTTCTAATACCTCTTTCTGTAATCTTTTCGCCAGCCGCTTTTACAATATCTTTCCAATCCCAACTTGAATAACGGGTGATATTTTTAAAAACAGCAAAGTAATCTTAAGGTAAACGTTCAACCCCAAGTACTTCGCACATCATTTTCTTGAGATATTGATGTTCCAAATTGTCAAAGAAATTGGTAAAGTCACCAACTAAGATAAAGCACTGTGGAAAGCTACATATTGCGTCAAAAGCATGTTTTGCAAAATTAATATTGTTTTTCCCTAAATTGTCTCTATATGCAATTGCAACGTCATCTATGTTATTTTCACAAGCCCAAATATTATAATGGTAGTTAAGTAAAAATGCATATCGTTGATATACGCACCTATCTAAATGCGAGCAGTAGTATAGTTCTCGTG
>CAJFUS010000125.1 GCA_904420235.1 Candidatus Neoanaerotignum tabaqchaliae | reverse complement strand
TAAAAATACCAACCGGTATACGCTGTAAAATTGAAGAAGGCTGGGTGCTTAAAATTTATCCAAGAAGCGGGCTGGGCTTTAAGTACAGACTTCAGCTTGACAACACCGTTGGAATTATAGACAGCGACTACTATTTCAGCGACAACGAGGGACATATAATGATTAAAATAACCAACGACGGCAATGGCGGCAAAGAGCTTTCAATATCCGCCGGAGAGGCCTTTGTTCAGGGGATTTTTTCAGAATACGGAATTACATACGATGATGAAGTTTACGAAGTGCGAAACGGAGGTTTTGGAAGCACTACAAAAAAATGAAGGGGGAGTTTTAGTATGAAAAAATTTGCTGTTGTTTTAACGGTTTTATCACTTATAGCGGCTTTTCCTACGGGAGCTTTTGCTTATACCGAGAACTATGTTACTCAGGATTTAAGCGCCAGAGACGGAATGCAGCTTTCTGGAAACAGAATGCCAAGCCTTATAATTGAAAGCAGTATTGATTTTGAGAGTTTTGAAAATGAGGCCAGCTTCTCGCTTTATCTTACAAACGCCGAGTGGCTTTATGAAGGAAGCGGACAGATTGAAAGCGGTGTATATTACAGCGTAATTTCAAGCACCGAATTAATGATAACTGTTGATACAAGTACATTTGACGCTGTTAATAACAACATAGAAATTCCGCTTTATACCGAGATAAAGGGTTCAGGTATGTCGGAGGTCACAATATCTTCAATAAACTCTCCGGTTTCGGACGGGACATATACTTTCGCTCACAGCAGTTTTCCTACAATGAGCATGGATTTGGAAGCATCGGACATTGACAGCGCTTTCAACATTACACTCTATGATGATTATCCATACAGTATGGTGGCTGGAAGAATATTTGAACTGACCCTTGACAATGGATTTGTATTTACGGGAGAGGCTGACATAAGCGGCACCGGAAAATACAGCGGCATAGTTAATTTCAGGGTGGACAATAACGGAAGAACGGCCTACATAAGGCTTGACAGCAGCACGACTAACGCTACGGGCGTTATAGAGCTTAGGAATGTTGTTATAGAGCCTACCGTAAACAGCCAAACAGGAGATATAAACATAAGCATAACAGCAATAAACGGCAGCGATTTTTCAAAAACTTTCCATCTTGGAAGCTATAATAAGCCCGAAGAAGGTAGTACATCAAATGAAAGTCAGCCGGAGGAAGGCGCGAGCGGAGCCGAAAATAACGAAAATTCTCAAAATGTTTCAGACACGGTTAGATTTATTGTTGGAAGCGACATTTATTACATCGGAACGGCGGCTTATAAGACGGACGTAAAACCATATGTTAATGGTTCGGGAACGGCAATGGTGCCTTTAAGGGCGGCGGCCAACGCTCTTGGAATTGACGACGGCAGTATAGAATGGACAGACGGCGATTTTAGAGGAGTTACAATAACATGCAGCGGACAAACGGTAAAAATTCCGGTAGGGGACAAATATATCGAAATTGACGGAATAAGACATGAAACGGATTCGGGAGCGGAAGTGGTTAACGGAAGAACTTTTCTTCCTATAAGAAGCCTTGCCAATGCTCTTGGAATATCGGACAGCGACATAGGTTGGAATGGAAGCACCGGAGAAATAACAATAGAAGTGAGCGCAAATTAACATTTAAATTTTAAAGCCGGAAGAATTCTCTTCCGGCTTTTTGACGTTAATAAAAAAATGCCGTATTTTAACTTGATTTTTACTGTGAGTGTTTGGCCGAAGATATTTTTTGCAAAATTAATTTATATAAGTATTTTGGCATGGTTTTAAAAGCATAATAATATTATGTTGACAATGTTGGAATATGAGATTATAATAAAAATATACACCCCCAAGGGGTGGGGTATATAGAAGGGGTTAATAAGCATTTTGGAGGTGCTATATGAAAAATAAATTTGACATAACCGGAATGACATGCAGCGCATGCAGCGCCCACGTTGAAAAAAGCGTCGGCAAAGTTGAGGGTGTGAAAACAGTTAATGTAAACCTTCTGCAAAACTCAATGACTGTTGAGTATGATGAAGGCGTTACAGGCGTTGAGCAGATAGTTAAGGCTGTTGAAAGCGGAGGATACGGCACCTCATTGGCCGGAGAAAAAAAGACACAAAGCATAGGAAACACAGCCGCAGAGGAAGAAATAAAAAATATGAAATTCCGGCTTATTGTATCACTTGCTTTTATGATACCGCTTTTTTATATATCAATGGGGCACATGCTTGGAGCCCCTCTGCCGGCTATACTTGCAGACCACGAGAACATGATGGTGTTTGCTCTTACTCAGCTTTTTTTAACACTGCCTGTTGTTATAGTCAACAAAAAATACTTTATAAACGGCTTTAAAAGCCTTATAAACCGCTCGCCAAACATGGACACTCTTGTTGCCATAGGTTCCGGAGCGTCGGTTTTATACAGCGTTATATCAATTTACCGTATGGGATATTATCTTGGTCATGGCAATATGGAAATGGCCCATGTTGAGATGATGGAGCTTTATTTTGAATCGGCTTCCATGATACTTGCCCTTATAACCCTTGGAAAATTTCTTGAGGCAAGGTCCAAGGGAAAAACGGGAGAGGCCATTAAAAAACTGCTGGATTTGGCTCCTAAAAGAGCTACT
>CAJFUS010000124.1 GCA_904420235.1 Candidatus Neoanaerotignum tabaqchaliae | reverse complement strand
GCAAGAATAGACGCCAAAACTGTGGATTTCTCAAAAATGACGCCTCAATACGGCGATGACAAAATAGTGCCGTTTTCTTTTGAGGACAAGGCTGAGGATATATTTAGAGAACAGGTTGAATGCTATTTAACTTACACAAATGCAAAAACTCACCAGATTATAAAAAATAATCTTCACCGCTCGCCGCTTTATTCAGGTGTTATAGAGGGTACTGGACCAAGATATTGTCCTTCAATAGAGGATAAGGTTGTAAGGTTTGCCGATAAAGAAAGGCATCAAATTTTTGTTGAGCCAGAGGGAGAAAATACTAATGAGCTTTACATACAGGGAATGAGCTCATCGCTTCCGGAAGATGTTCAGATAGCTCTTTACAGAACTGTTCCGGGCCTTGAAAACTGTGAGTTTATGCGCACTGCCTATGCCATAGAGTATGACTGCATAGACGCAACACAGCTTAAACTGAGCCTTGAGTTTAAAAATATAAAGGGTCTTTTTGGAGCAGGGCAGTTTAACGGCACAAGCGGATATGAGGAGGCAGCGGCCCAAGGTCTTATAGCCGGAATTAATGCCGCCAGAATGGTTCAGGGAAAAGAACCAGTTATACTTCACCGTTCCGACGCCTATATAGGCGTTCTTATAGACGACATAGTTACAAAGGGAAGCCGCGAGCCATATAGAATGATGACGTCAAGAGCAGAGTACAGGCTTCTTTTAAGGCAGGACAACGCCGACGAGCGTCTTACGCCGATAGGCCATGAAATAGGACTTATATCAGACGAGCGATATGAAAGATTTATGGAAAAAGAAAGGATTATTGAGGCCGAGAAAGAACGTATACGCTCAGTAACAATATCGCCCAGTGAAAGGGTTCAGGAGTTTTTGGAAAGGCATAACAGCTCACGTTTAAAATCGGGAATAAAACTTTCGGAGCTTTTGAAAAGGCCGGAGCTTAATTATGATGTTTTGCTTGAAATAGACGATGAAAGACCTGAAATAGACAGTGAAGCGGCCCATGAGGCGGCAATACAAATTAAGTATGAGGGATATATAAAACAGCAGCTTAATCAGGTTAAAGAGTTTAAAAAGCTCGAAAACAGGCTGCTTCCGGAAGATATAAATTATCTGGAAATAAAGGGACTTAGAATAGAGGCGGCTCAAAAGCTTAATGATATAAGGCCTCTTAATATAGGCCACGCCTTCCGCATAGCCGGCGTTTCTCCGGCGGATATATCGGTGCTTATGATTTACATGGAGCAGCTTAAGCGTTCGGCAAAATAAAAATGGAGGTTATATAATGGGTGAAAATGAATTAAATGAGCTTCTTTATTTAAGCGCATCTAAGCTTGGTGTTGAGCTTAATAAGGAACAAGCCGAAATGTTTATGAAATATAAGTTTCTTATTCAGCAATGGAATGAGAAAATGAATCTTACAGCCATAACCGACGACACAGGGATTATAATAAAACACTTTGCCGACAGCATGTCAATACTTCCTATAATGCTTGAGAGAGAAGAGGATATAAGGGATTGGGAGGGTTCTGACGAAAGGGGCCTGTCAGTTATAGATGTTGGCACCGGTGCGGGATTTCCGGGTATTCCTCTTAAAATAGTATGTCCAGGGCTTAATTTAACTCTTCTTGATTCACTTAATAAAAGGCTTGTTTTTATTGAGGACGTTGTAAAAGAGCTGGGACTTAAAAACGTAAATATTATACACTCAAGGGCCGAGGACGGCGGGAGAGACACAAAGCTTAGAGATAAATTTGATTTTTGCGTGTCAAGGGCCGTTGCCCGTTTAAACGTGCTGTGTGAGCTTTGTATGCCGTTTGTTAAAGAAGGGGGATATTTTATATCTCTTAAGGGTCCGGACGTTTACAGCGAGCTTAACGAGGCTGAAATTACCGTAGAAACGCTTGGAGGTCAAATAGAAGATGTAGTTGAGCTTGATATTCCGGAAAGCGAAAAAACCGGCGAAAAAATACGCCACTGTGCCGTTATAATAAGAAAAGTTGAGCCAACCCCTAAAGCCTATCCAAGGAAGGCAGGAATGGCCGCTAAAAAGCCTATAAAATAAAAAATGCTCCAACTTAAAACGCAGATGTAACGATTGTACTTAAAATTAAATATGCAAATAAAAAGCAGCGCTTTTAGTTTGTACCGTTCCAAAAAGTTAGACAATAAGTCTAACGATTGAAGGTTTATACATAAACTTAATAGGCTCTGCTTTTTTATTTTGAGGTTGTTTAAGACTATTTATTTCAGAAATATGTTTTCATAATTTCGAGAGATTTTTTAGCTTTTTCGCTGAATCCTTCTTTAGGGTTGTCTGGTTCCAGTGTTACGCCATGTCTGTATTCGGCCGATTTAAGAATTGACGATATGGCAAGCAAATCTTCTTCGGGTATTTCGTCGGCGAATGGCCTTGAATAGTTTTCCGAAAGTCCGCTTATATGTACGTCAAATACGTCCTGTATATAGCTTGAAGCTGTGCTGAAGTCCTCTCCGTTGGCTTTCATGTGATAGAAGTCTATTATCATTTTAACGTTGGGCATATTTATGTCGTTCATAAATTCATATGCTTCGTTAAGGGTGTTAATGAAATCGCAGCAATGGCGGTGAAGGGCCTCTATAAGCACGTTAAGGCCGTAATCCATGGCTACTGTTGCCGTAAGTTTTATAAAATTTTTTCCGTTCTCGTATGCCTTGGATACGTCATATCCATTAAGGAGCCTTGCGGCCGGCGAGCCTATGCCTATGTTTTTTATTCCTAAGGCAGTGCCTCTTTCACACATAAGTGAAGCGTACTCCACTGTTTTAAGTTTGTCAAAGCCTTCCCCTGCTATTGGCAGCGCTCCGGTGCAGTAGGCGTTAAAACCCATAACATTTATTCCGGATTTTTTTACGTCATCACATGTTTTATCAAATTCCTTTTGTGTCATGGCGGATATTTCAAAACCCGGAAGCTCTATATAGTCAAAGCCTGCGTTTTTTGCGTTAAAAATATCTTTTGATGGTACGCATATTCCTTTAAGCATTTAATCAGCCTGCCTTTCATAAAATGTATACTCGTCCTGTATATCCTCGGGAGCTATGTTTTTATTAAGCAGAAGCGATGTTGTCTCGTAGTGTATGTCGTTTACCCTTGATAAATCTTTAGCCCTGTATTTCGTTTCCTTTTCGGGGTCCGTAAGAACATCATAAACGCTTCTTACAACAAAATCGTTTACGTTGTTTCCATTTCTGAACTGTGTCCATATAGGAACAAATGATACTTTTGTTATTTCAGCTTTTTGTCCATCTACTTTTTTAAAATCCATATTTAATATTATGCTGGCGTTCCTTGGTGGTGTTGTTTGGGAAGATATAAAATTTCCCATTGAGTATATTATAAAACCTTCTCTTGTGGTACCGTCAGAATTTTGTATTTCCCTAATCTCCATGGGCTGAAGAACATGGGGATGGCTGCCTATTATTATATCGGCTCCGGCATTAAAAATAATGTCCGCTATGTCCCTTTGATTTTGGTTTGGCTGCGTTTGATACTCAGTTCCCCAATGTGGCATAACAACAATAAAATCGGGGTTAAGGGCTTTAGCCTTTTGAATGTCGCTTACTATATTCTGCTCATTAAGCAAATTAACGTTATACTCATTTTCATAAGGCATTCCATTTGTGCCGTATGTATACGACAAAAAAGCGAACGTTATGCCGTTTATATCCTTTACGACTATTTTGTCCCTTTCTTCCTGAGAACGGCTTGTGCCAACATGGGCTATATTAAGACTATCAAGTATATCAAGGGTTCTTATAAGAGCGGCTGTGCCTTGGTCGCAGCAGTGATTGTTCGCGGTTGTAAAAAGGTCAAAGCCTGCCCTTTGAGCTGCCTCGGCAAAGCTGTCAGGAGTGTTGAAACAAGGATAGTCCTGAGGGCCTATATCGTCGCCGCCTAAAACGGTTTCAAGATTTCCAACCGTATAGTTGGCTGAGTCAAAATATTTTTTAACGGCCTCAAAGTTATGGTCAAACTCATAGCTCCCAGTTGAACTGTCATAGGATTCGTTATACTGATAGCTGTGAACCATTAAATCGCCTGTGAAATTAAGCTTTGCCGTGTATACGTTGGGTATTGGAAGTATTTTATTGAATATTTCCTTATTGGCCCTTCCAGTCTCGCTTATTCCGCCTTCATTTCCCTTAGCCTCTCCCGAGCAGCCTGTTAGGCATAAAATGAGAGCTATAAGCAGTATGAAAATTATGTTAAAAGGTGATTTTTTAAATAGTGCGATATTTCTTTTTTTGAGTCTCATAAAGGTTGTTCCCCTCCGAGTCGATAACAACAATGGCTGAGAAATCCTCAACATAAAGCTTTCTTATGGCCTCGGCCCCTAAATCTTCATAGGCTATAACCTCTGCGCTTTTAATTTTGCTTGATATTAAGGCGGCGGCTCCTCCTGTGGCCGCAAAATATACAGCCTTGTTTTTTTTCATTGAATCTATTACATCTTGATTTCTTAAGCCTTTGCCTATCATGCCTGTTTGTCCCAAATCCATTAAAAACGGAGCATAAGAATCCATGCGGTAGCTTGTCGTTGGTCCGGCGGGGCCTATAACCTGACCGGGCTTTGCCGGAGCAGGACCGGCGTAATAAATAACCGCGTTTTTGATTTCAAAAGGAAGGGTTCCGGTTTCCTTATACTGCTCAACCATTCTTTTGTGAGCCGCGTCCCTTGCCGTGTATATGGTTCCCGTTATCGACACTATATCTCCCGCTCTCAATTTGGCGGCATCGTCCTTTGTTAAAGGAGCTTTTATTTTTATTTCCATTTTTCAACCTCCTTATTAGAGCTGCGCCGAGGCATGCCTTGTTACATGACAGCTTAT
>CAJFUS010000123.1 GCA_904420235.1 Candidatus Neoanaerotignum tabaqchaliae | reverse complement strand
TTTTCCGAGGAAATGAACAGGGCCACAATAAAGCACACAAATGCCCGATATATTGTAACAAAAGAAACGGGAACGGCCGGCGGATACGACGAGAAAATATCGGCGGCCCTAAGTTTGGGCGTTGTTCCCATTGTTATAAAACGTCCCGTTGAGGGAAACGGCCTTTCCTTTGAAGAACTTAAGGCCGTTTTAAAAAATGATTATGGCATAAAGCCGGCCAAAAAGGTTTATATAATAGGCATAGGGCCAGGGGAAAGATGTCTTTTATTGGAAAAAGCCGAAAAAGCCATTAAAACAAGCGATATTGTTATAGGCTCCAAAAGGGCCGTCGGTATGGACATTATAAAAAAACAGAGGGTTTTTGAGGAGATAAACGCCGAAAAGATATTTGATATTGTTAAAGCCGAGGATTTTAACATATGCTCCGTATTGTTTTCCGGAGACACCGGCTTTTACAGCGGGGCTCAAGGGCTTATGAAATTTTTAGAGGAATATGGGATTAAATTTGAGGTTATAAACGGCATTTCCTCGTTTTCGTACTTTTTTGGGAAAATACATAAAAGCTATCAAAATGTTGAGTTTTTAAGCCTTCACGGAAGGGACTGCGACTATATAAACAGCATAGCCCATAATAAGGGAGTTTTTATAATACTCGGCGGCGAAAATGACGTTTCAAAAGTATGCGGCCGTATAGTGTCGGCGGGGCTTAGGGGAATAAGCGTTTATGTGGGCGAAAATTTGTCATACGACGATGAAAGCATAAAATCAGGTGCTCCTGAGGATTTTGTATATTATAAAAATAGACCATTAAGCGTTGTGTATATAGAAAACAGCACTCCAAAAATAGGAGAGTATAAGTTTGGAATTAATGACGGTGAGTTTGTACGCTCCGGCGTGCCCATGACAAAAAGCGAGATAAGGGCTGTTTCGATGTCCCGCCTTGGACTTAACGAAAACTCCGTTGTTTTTGACGTAGGGGCCGGAACGGGAAGCGTAAGCGTTGAGGCCGCCCTTATGGCCTTTAAAGGCATGGTTTTTGCCTTTGAGAAAAATCCGGAGGCCATAGAGCTTATAAAAGAGAATACCAAAAAGTTTTCTGTTAAAAATGTTGAGATTATAGAAGGAACGGCGCCTGAAACATTTGAAAAGGCGTGGGAAAAACCTACTCACTGTTTTATAGGCGGAAGCGCCGGAAACATGGCCCGCATAGTGAAGCAGGCGGCGGAAATTAATCCAAAAATACGGTTTGTTATAAACGCCGTAACTTTGGAAAGTGCTTTGGAAGCTAAAAAAGCGGCGGCTTTGTGCAATGCCGATGACTTGGAAATATCCCTTGTAAGCGTAAGCCGGTGCCGGCTTGTAGGAGATTTAACCATGATGAACAGTATTAATCCGGTGTTTGTTATATCGTTTACGGCCGATATGCCAAAGTGTTAGGGGTGGTTTTGTGTGTTTTAAGAATGGTCAAAGCGGAAGAATTATGATAGCCGCTCTTGAAAGCGGAAGCGGCAAAACATCAATAACATGCGCTCTTTTAAATATTTTTGCCGAAATGGGCCTTTGTCCCATGTCCTTTAAATGCGGCCCCGACTACATAGACCCTATTTTTCACAGAAGTGTTTTAGGGATTGAAAGCGAAAATATTGACTTATATATGTCGAACGAGGAAACCGTTAAGTTTTTAATTTCCGAGAAGCAGAAAAACCATAAAATTTTGGTTTTGGAGGGTGTAATGGGATATTATGACGGTTTGGCCGGAAAAACGGATATTTCCAGCTCCTATGATATATCAAAACGTACAAATACGCCTGTTGTGCTTGTTGTTAACTGCAAGGGAGCAAGCCTTACATACGCGGCTATTATAAAAGGGGCCGTTGAGTTCAGGAAAGACAGCAGCATAAAAGGAATTATACTTAACAAAACAACAAAGTCCATGTATATTATGCTTAAAGAGGTTATAGAGCGGGAAACCGGCATAGCCGTTTTGGGATATGTGCCTTTGATTGATGAGGCGGCCTTTGAAAGCCGGTATCTGGGGCTTTCATTTAAAGACGGGAATGAGAGTATAATAAAAAAAATAGATGTTTTAAGCTGTGCCGTTAAGGAAAGCGTTGATATAGACGCTTTAATTAAAATAGCCTTTGATGCTCCAAAGGTTATAAGCAGCGATGATTTTTATGGCTTGGTTAATAAAAACATCAATGGAAACGGCGTTAGAATAGCCTGCGCTTTTGATGATGCCTTTAATTTTTACTACGGCGAGAATTTGGAGCTTATAAAAAAAACGGGGGCGCAAATAGTTTATTTTTCACCTCTGAAAAACCAGCCGGTGCCGGAAAACTGTAACGGCCTTTTGCTTGGAGGCGGGTATCCGGAGCTTTTTGCCAAAGAGCTTTCAAAAAACAAAATATCTGTTAACAGTGTCAAAAAGGCCGTAAAATGCGGAATGCCAACAATAGCCGAATGCGGCGGATTTATGTATCTTTGCCGCAGTGTTGAAAACGATGAAGGGGTTTTTGAAATGTGCGGCATTATTGAGACAGATGTTAAAAAAGGCCAAAAGCTGGGGAATTTTGGCTATGTAAGCCTTAAAAGTAAAGAGGAGAGCGTTTTTGGAGATTCCGGAACGGAGCTTAGGGGGCACGAGTTTCATTATTATAAGGCCGAAGACGAGGGGAATGGATTTATGGCCCAAAAGCCCATGTCGAATAAGAAATGGTGCTGCGTTCACTGTTCCAAAAATCTTTACGCAGGCTTTCCGCATATATATTTTCATTCTAATTTGTCGGCTTTAAAAACATTTATCGAAAAATGCGCCGATTTTGAGAAAAGGGAGATTTAGGTGTTTGAGGATTTAATAAAAAATATAAAGCCTTTAAGCCGGGAGGCCGTTGAGTTTTCAAAAAAACGCTGGGATTTAATAGCCAAGCCGATTAAAGGTCTTGGAAAACTGGAAGACGCCGTTTCGCTCCTTAACGGCATATATAAAACAACAGGCCGAATAGAGCTTAAACCGGCCCTTGTTGTTATGTGCGGCGACCATGGAGTTGTGGCGGAAGGTGTTACGCAAACCGACAGCTCCGTTACAAAAAACGTTATGTATAATTTTGAAAAGAAGGAAAGCACAGCGGCCATAATGGCGTCTTTGTGCGGTATTGACGTTTTTGTTGCGGATATGGGCGTTAACTGCGAAAGGTCTGAAAATAAAAGCCTTATCCCTTTTAAGGTGTGCGACAGAAAGATAGATATGGGAACAAAAAACCTTCTTAAAACGGACGCTATGACAAAAGAACAGTTTGAGGCGGCCGTAAGAACAGGCGTAAACGTTGTTAAAGACCTTAAAAAACAAGGATACAACTTTATTCTTACGGGAGAAATGGGCATTGGCAACACAACGCCAAGCACTGTTATAACCTGCGCTTTGCTTAATAAAAATCCCGACGATGTTACGGGAAGGGGAGCAGGACTTTCAAAAAGCGGATTTGAACGTAAAAAGCTGGTTATAAAGTCGGCTTTAAAAAGAATTGGCCCCATGATTGACAAAAGTGACGTAGTTGGAATATGCTCCTCCTGCGGGGGCTTTGAGATAGCCGCCATGACCGGCCTTTTTATAGGCGGAGCCTTATATGGCGTGCCGGTTATGTGCGATGGGTTCATATCATTGGCGGCGGCCCTTTCGGCCGTTAAAATAGCGCCGGAGTGCAAAGGGTATATTTTCGGTTCGCATTTAAGCGCCGAGCCGGCTGTGGAGTGTTTAACAAATGCCCTTGACATAGACGTTTATGTTAACTGCGGAATGCATCTTGGGGAAGGAACGGGGGCTGTTTCGGCCTTTCCGCTTTTTAAAATGGCCTGCGGCGTTTATAACGACATGGTTACGTTTAATGACATTAAAATAGAGGCCTATAAAAATTTCGCGGAGGAGGAGCTTTAAGTTGCTTATTTTTGTTTACGGCGGCAGCGGCAGCGGCAAAAGCGCTTTTGCCGAGGACTTGTGCGTTAAGTTGTGCCAAGGCAAAAAGATGTACTACATAGCGTCAATGGAAAACACCGATTCCGAAACGGACAGGAAAATAAAGCGTCACCAAAAGGCACGCTCTGGACGTAATTTTGAGACAATAGAGTGCCCTGTGGGCCTTAAAAATGTCAAACTTAAAGAAAGAACAACGGTTATTATAGAATGTCTTTCAAATCTTGCCGCAAACGAGATGTTCTCGGAAAAAGGCTGCAAAAAAAACGTGGTTCAAAACGTTGTTGAGGGGGTTAAAAACATAGCGGCCCAAAGCGAGAATGTTGTTATAGTTTCAAACGACATTTTTGGCGGCGGAAACAGCTATGACAGGCTTACGTTAGAGTATATGCGTGTTTTGGGGGATATTAACTATATTTTGGCCGCCTTGTGCCAGGAGGCCGTTGAGGTTGTATGTTCGGTTCCGGTTTATTATAAAAAGAGGGGTTTACATGATTAACTCGTTTCTTCTCGCTCTCTCAATGTTTTCAAAAATACCAACGCCCAAAACGGATTTTGATAGGGTTAACATGAAGTATGTTTTGTGCTTTTTTCCGTCTGTGGGCCTTATAATAGGCTTTTTGCAGTGCCTTGTTTACACAATTATGAGAAACGCCGGCTTTGGAAACATTTTTATATCCGCCGTTATAACGGTTCTTCCCATACTTGTGACAGGCGGAATACATATGGACGGATTTATGGACACATCTGACGCCCGTCATTCATACGCCAATGCCGAAAAAAAGCTTAAAATATTAAGCGACCCCCATATAGGGGCTTTCAGCGTTATAAGCGCGGCTGTGTATTTTGTTATATATTTCGGCGCTATGTGCCAAGCCGGACCCGAGGCGGTGTTTATCACAGCCAAATGCTTTATTTTGTCGCGGGCTTTAAGCGGATTAGGCGCCGTTACTTTTAAGTGCGCCAAAAGCAGCGGCCTTTTGTTCTCTTTTGTTAGCGGGGCCGACGCGGAGTTTTCAAAAAACGTGTTAATGGGCGTTTTCGCTTTTGTGTGCCTTTGGCTAAGCCTTAGGGACGGTTTTGCTGGAGTGGCCTGCGTTGTGTCCGCTCTTATTGTGTTTTGGTATTATAAATATTTTTCTTATAAAGAGTTTGGAGGCATAACAGGCGATTTGGCGGGATATTTTCTTCAGCTTTGCGAGCTTGTTATGGTTGTAGTTGCGGTTGTTTTAAGCAATTTTAATTGAGGAGAGCAAAAATGATACTTGTTGTTGGCGGAATGTTTCAGCACAAGCTTAGCTTTGTGCGCGATAAATTTAATGTTGATGAAAAGGACATTATATTCTGCGGCGAGGACATACCTTTGGGGCCATTTGAAAAAAAGGTTTTATACGGCTTTAACGGCATTATAAAAAAGTGGTTTAACGAGGGCTTAGACGCGCAGAAGGCCGTTGATGATTTTTTTAAAAACTCAAAAAACTGTGTGATTATAGCGGACCAAAGGGGCTGCGGAGTTGTTCCCATTGACCAAAATGAAAGACTTTTAAGGGAATTTGAGGGCCGCGTTTTGTGCGGGATTTCAAAAATCTCGGACGAGGTTTACAATGTATGCTTTGGAATTGGGAAAAGGATTAAATAAAATGGAGTTTTATTTTTACAGGCATGGGAAAACAAAGGGCAACGCTCAAAAAAGATATGTAGGCAGAACCGACGAGTCCATAACAAAGGAGGCGGAAGAGGAGCTTAGGCTTTTGAAAGCGCCTTTGGTTGAAGCGGTTTTCTCAAGCCCCCTTAAAAGGTGCCGGCAGACCTGCGGAATACTTTTTCCCAACATAGAGCCGGAATTTATTGATGGACTTATGGAAACGGATTTCGGGGAATTTGAGTATAAAAACCATGAGGAGCTTAAAAACAGCAGACAATACATAAACTGGCTTAAAAGCGGCGGAAAAGTAGGTTTTCCTTCAGGGGAAAGCTTTGAGGGCTTTAAAAGCAGGTGTATGGAGGCTTTTTATTTTATAACCGGCAAAATGGAAGAGACCGGCATTAATTCGGCGGCCATTGTAACCCATGGCGGCGTTATAATGGCGGTTTTAAGCCAGCTTAGCCAAAAGGATTTTTACGACTTTCACATAGATAACGGCGGCTGTATTTATGGCCGGTTTAACAAATACAAAAACATTTTCGAGGATATAAGGATATTATGACATATTTAACTTTTGCCATAGCCATAGGTTTCACGGCGGACCTGATTTTTGGCGACCCTAAAAAAATACCACATCCAGTGGTTTTTATGGGTAAGCTTATTTCGTTTTTGGAACACCAAGTGAGGTGTGTTTGCGGACAGAGCAACAGGAAACTTTTTTATGGCGGCGCGGTTTTGTTTATAATTGTGGCGGTGGTTTCGTTTGCGCTGCCTTATTTTTTAATATTGGTTATTGGAAAAATAAGCCCTTTTTTGGCTTTTGCCGCCATGTGCGTTATGTGTTGGCAGATACCCGCTGTTAAATGTCTTAAAGATGAGAGCATGAAAGTGTATTTTGAGCTTGAAAAGGGCGATATTGTGTCGGCCAGAAAAGCGGTTTCGATGATTGTGGGGAGGGACACCGGCAGCCTTACGGATGAGGGCGTTACAAAAGCCGCCGTTGAGACTGTGGCGGAAAACACTTCCGACGGTATAATAGCGCCGTTTTTTTATATGGCCATAGGCGGGCCGCCGCTGGGCTTTTTATATAAGGCCGTTAACACAATGGACTCTATGATTGGATATAAAAATGAGAAATATATGTTTATGGGAAAATTCGCCGCCAAGGCCGACGACGTTTTTAATTTTATACCATCAAGGACAGCGGCCGTTATAATGATTTTATCGTCGTTTATTTTGCGTCTTAACTGGAAAAATGCCATAAAAATATTTAAAAGGGACAGGCTTAAGCACCATAGCCCTAATTCGGCTCAAACGGAGTCGGTTTGCGCCGGAGCCCTTGAGGTTAGTCTTGCCGGCGACGCCTATTATTTTGGCCGGCTTGTTAAAAAGCAGACCATAGGCGACCCCATAAGAAAAATATGCCATGATGATATAGTTACGGTTAATAAAATGATGTATTTATCGTCTTTTATAATGGTTTTTATTTGCCTTTGCTTAAGAATTTTGATTACGGCGGTGATTTTATGAGGCATGTGCATGGCGGAAATATATACGCCAACAAATGCGAAATTGATTTTTCGGCTAATATGAACCCTTTGGGAATACCCAATGAGGTTAAGGAGGCCTTTTTAAATGCTGTTGAGGGAATAGGGTTTTATCCCGACCCTGACTGCCTGGAGCTTAGAAGTATTATAGCGGAAAAGGAAAAAGTGGATTTTAACAAAATAATATGCTCAAACGGTGCGGACGAGCTTATATTTGCTTTATGTTTTGCCTTAAGGCCCCAAAAAGCCCTTTTGGCGGCTCCTTGCTTTGCGGAATATGAGCAGGCCCTTGTCTCATGTGGCTGTGAGGTTGAAATATATAAAACCCTTGAGGAAAATAATTTCAGAACGGGAAATGACTTTTTGGAAAAAATTGACGGAAATACGGACATTGTGTTTTTCACAAACCCAAGCAATCCCGTTGGCAATGTTTATGGCGGGGAGTATATTAAAAGCCTTATTGAAAGATGCCGGAACGGCGGGGCTTATATTGTTGTGGACGAGTGCTTTATGGACTTTATATCCGACGGGGATTTTCGTACAGCCAAAAACTTTATTGATTATGAGAAACTTATTATATTAAAGGCTTTCACAAAGTTCTATGCCATACCCGGGCTTAGGCTGGGATACGGAATATTTTCATCCGAAGAGACGGCTGAAAGGGTGAGGGAAGCCATGCAGACATGGAATGTGTCGTATCCGGCCCAAAAGGCAGGCGTAGCCGCCCTTAAATGCCAAATAAAAAAAGAAACCCTTGAGCTTGTTGAAAGGGAGAAAAGGTATCTTGTTGAAGAAATGAGGAATTTAGCCGTTAAAATATACGGCTGCGGAGCCAATTTTATATTTTTTAA
>CAJFUS010000122.1 GCA_904420235.1 Candidatus Neoanaerotignum tabaqchaliae | reverse complement strand
TATAAAGTGTACTGATGAACACTTTTTAAATTTGCACGAAGCTATCAAGAAAGATGATGAAGAAATGAGAAAAAAGATAATAAATTCTCCTAAAGTTTTACAGTATTTTCGTGAACATCCAGAATATAATCCGGATAGTTTAAATGAATATTCTTGTGGATGCAATAGGAAAAGAAGAACTTGGACAGTTCATCTCAACTAAAAATTTTATGCCACAGCTAAAAGTTAATAAATTTGAAGCAGTAATTAATAAGCATCGAAATATTTATCCCACACTCAATTAATATTTTGATTTTAATGATATGTTCCCTTGTATGACTAAGAGGAAAACGGCGGTGAATCAAGTCGGACGAACCGTCCGGCAAATGACGTATTTTCTATTCATTAATCAATAATTGGAAAATATATCAATCACATGATTAATACATAACTTGAAACCTATAATATACGATAGTCTTTTTTAAAATGAGTATAGCAAAGCCGGCGGTGGTAGTTTTGAAATGCTGCACCTGTAGTTTTATACGGCCAAAAGCAGAGAAAATCTTGTTATTCCCTACATGATTATATATAATTTCTTAAAGTGGGACTGATTGCAGTTCAATGGCTACAACAAATCGAAAATGATGTGGTCACTTTCACAAACGAAAAAATTCTGCGGCCATACTTGGTTTCTCTTAAACAAAGTGACCCATACAAAAGGCGGCAGAAGTTTTCTGTGTTTGCTCTACGGATTCTCTGAATACGCAAAAACTAGGAAGATAAAGCGGATGTATATAAGCTGCTTGCATCCTTGGTGAGCCTTTGCAAAACGCCATCGGGAATACTCATCAATGACGGTATACTGATAACACTGCATTTTAACTCGTTCACAAGATACAGGGAAGTAATAAACTTCACATCAATCTAAATATGTCGACTATGATAAGGCATTTTTTCATAGAGTTTAACAATATGTTTTGGATTGGCAAGCTTAACAGGAATAAAGTTTTTCTTACGAAGGAAACGATATAAGCCTGTTATTGAGCTGGAATAACAGCACCTCCTTAGTTTTACCCAAAGACAATAGCTCGTCATTAAGATTAGTTTTGCGTGTATTTAAATTGATTACAATTATTTTCTGTGATAAAATAAAACACAAAATGGAGGTGGGAGATTTGGAAAATATCTGGAATGCAGAAATCACAGAACAAATATTAGAAAAAGAAAAAGACTTTTATCAAAAATATATTTATAAATATCCAAACTCATCTCTAAATGTTCGTTTTATGGAAGAGTTTAAAAATTCTTATGTTTACAATACAAATGCAATAGAAGGCAATCCTATAACAGAATATGATACAGCACATATTATAAAATCCAATACATTTTTGGAAGAATATTCTGCAAAAGATAATATGGAGGTATTTGGTAGCAGCAAGGCGTGGGACTTTATTATGGAGAAACCGGAAATAAGCCTGCAATCTATTTTAGATATTCACAAACATATACTATTTTTTGACGTAAATCATGCAGGTGTATTTCGTCAAATTCCCGTGCATGTAGGAGATAAACAAATGTTATCGCCAGAGAGCATAGAAGAATCAATGAAAATGATGATATATAAAATGAGACAGGAGAAAGATATTTTTGAATGTATTGCTAAAGTTCACTTAATATTTGAAAATATCCATCCGTTTATTGACGGCAATGGCAGAACCGGCCGTATGCTCATAAATTTACAATTATTAAAAGCAGGATATTTGCCTATTAATATTAAACAGAACGAATCCGGAAAGTATTATCGTTGTTTTCGTCAGTATGACAAATCAAAAGAAAAAGGCGTTCAGGAGCTATATAATTTGATTACAAAATATGAATATGAAGAACTAATAAAATTTAAGAAACTTGTTCTTCAGGACAGAAAATAAAAATATCAAAAATTTATTTTAAAACAGAATCTGGAGTTATAATTTGTTTATTCCAGACTCTATTTTTTATCAATAAATTTTTAGAATTGATTTGTTTTGATACCTATTACAGGCAGTATATTGATACCAATGAGTAAATATGCAAATATTGCATTTTAATTAAAGACTCTGCGCATGT
>CAJFUS010000121.1 GCA_904420235.1 Candidatus Neoanaerotignum tabaqchaliae | reverse complement strand
TCCGGTTTTACAATGTCAATAACAAACAGCCTTGTTCAAATTATGTATAACGCCAATCTGCAAATTTATGGCGGCGACGTTTATGTTGGTGTTATGACTATTATAAATTCCGTAAGGGAAGTTGTTCAAATGCCGGTTCAAGGCTTTTCTCAATCGGCACAGCCTGTTATGGGTTTTAACTACGGGGCCCAAAAATATGATAGGGTTAAAAAGACCATAAAATACAGCTCAATTCTGCTTATATCCTACACATTGGTAGCTTGGGCGCTTATATTCATTTTCCCAAGGTTCTTTTTGGGGATATTCACAAGTGATGAGTCAATAATATCGGCCGGTGTTTTGAGCCTGCATATATACTTTTTCGGTTTCTTTTTTATGGCACTCCAGTTTTCGGGTCAGGGTGTATTCACCGCTCTCGGTTTCGCGAAAAAGGCTATATTTTTTTCCATATTCAGAAAAGTTATAATTGTTATACCTCTTATATATATTCTTCCACTTATGGGCCTTGGTACAAACGGTATATTTATGTCTGAGCCCATATCAAATCTTATTGGCGGAACGGCCTGCTTTTTGGCTATGTATTTCAGCGTTTACAGAAAGCTTGGGAAGGACGGAAAAAATACCGAGAAATTTTAAAATTCTAAATATAAAAGCCGGAAACATCGTGTTTTCGGTTTTTATTTTGGTGTTTTACTTTTATGCCGCCATGGCTTATAATTATAAATAAAAATAAGGAGGGACGCGCGTTGCCGGAAAAAATGGAAGTAAGTAAGGCCGAGCTTCAAGTTAGGCTTATTACGGCCGCTAAGGATATTTTCGAGCTTGTGAGAAGCAGGCTTTTTATAGATTTCAGGTTTATGTCGTCGGCCATAGGAAGGCTTGACATACTTAACGATGACATGGTGCGCACTGTGTCTACCGAAGGCAGCAGGCTTTATTATAACGCCAGATACGTTATAAAAACATACGAGGCCGAGGCGGAATCCCTTAATAGGACTTATATGCACAGTGTTCTTCACTGTGTTTTCAGGCATCCCTTTGTTTCGGGGCGCATAAACAGAAGGCTGTGGGATATTTCCTGCGACATAGCCGTTGAGAACATAATAAACGAGATGAACCACAAAGACTTAAGCTGTGCTGGGGAACAACATGAGGAACGGTTTATTGAGAGGCTGAAGGAACAAATTAAGTCTTTAACCGCCGAGAGGATTTATAAATATCTTAGTGAAAGCGCCATAGAAGATGCTGAGCTTGAGAAATTGGAAGAGGCCTTTAAAAGGGATAATCACGTTTGCTGGTGGGACGATGACAAAAAAGACGACAAAGGCGAAAGCGGTGAAGGAGGCAAAAGCTCCGACAATTTGGTTGACAATTATAAGGCTCTTGAAAAAGAATGGAAAGATATATCCGACAGAATGGACGTTGACATTGAAACAATAAGCCGTGAAAACGGCGGAACAAAAGCCCTTTTGCAGTCCCTTAAAGAGGTTAACAGGGATAAATATGACTATCGTGAGTTTTTGAAAAAATTCGCTGTTACGGGCGAAGATATAACCGTAAACGACAATGAGTTTGATTATATCTATTACACATACGGCCTAAGCAAATATGGAAATATGCCATTGGTGGAGCCTTTGGAATATAAAGAAACTCAGAAAATAAATGATTTTGTTATAGCCATAGATACTTCCGGAAGCTGTCAGGGAGAAATTGTTCAGAAATTTTTAGAGAAAACGTATTCCATATTGTCTCAGGAGGAGAGCTTTTTTAAAAAAATCAACGTGCGCATAATTCAGTGCGACGATAAAATAGAGGAAGAGGCAGTTATAAAATCCAAAGAGGATTTTGACACATATATGAAATTTATGAAAATAAAAGGCTTCGGCGGCACTGATTTCAGGCCGGTTTTTGAGCGGGTTGACGAGCTTGTTGAAAAAAAGGAGTTTAAAAAACTGAAGGGCGTTATTTATTTTACCGACGGATATGGAAAATATCCGGAGAAAATGCCTAAATACAGTTCGGCTTTTATATTTTTAGGATACGACAGCCAAAGACCACAGCCGCCGTCATGGGCAATAAGGCTTGTGCTGGACGAAAGTCAGCTTGATAAAACGGAGGGTTAAGCTTTATGAACATAAAAGACGCTAAAATAGAGGTTGAAAACGCCGTTAGGGCGTATCTTTTAAAGGACAAATATGGGAATTACAAAATAGAAAGAGTGCGCCAGAGACCCATACTTGTTATAGGCGCGCCCGGTATAGGAAAAACGGCCATCATGGAGCAGGTTTCAAGCGAAATGGGAATAGGCCTTGTGTCATACTCAATGACTCATCATACAAGGCAAAGCGCCATAGGGCTGCCGTTTATTGAGAAAAAAATATTCGGCGGAAAAGAATATTCCGTTTCCGAATACACAATGAGCGAGATTATATCCTCAATTTACAAATATATTGAGGAGACGGGAATAAAAGAGGGAATACTTTTTCTTGACGAGATTAACTGCGTTTCGGAAACACTGGCCCCGGCAATGCTCCAGTTTTTGCAGTATAAAACATTTGGAAACACCCCAATACCGGAGGGCTGGATTATAGTTACGGCCGGAAACCCGCCGGAATTCAACAAATCCGTTAGGGAATTTGACGTTGCCACCCTTGACCGCGTAAAAAAAATAGACGTTGAGCCAGATTTTGACGTTTGGAAGGAATATGCCCTTAAAAAAGGCATTCATAACTCCATAGTGTCTTATCTTGAGATTAAAAAAAGCAATTTTTATTTTATAGAGTCGACTGTTGACGGAAAGGCCTTTGTTACGGCAAGAGGCTGGGAAGACTTGTCGGACATGATTTATCTTTATGAGGAGACGGGGGCCAAGGTTAACGAAAGACTTTGCCGGCAGTATATACAGCATAAAATAATATCAAAGGATTTTGCCATATATTACGACCTTTATAATAAATACCGTTCCGATTATCATGTCCTTGACATACTTGCCGGAAAATATGACGATATGGTTAAAGACAGAGCCTTAAGCGCCAAGTTTGACGAAAGACTTACCCTTGTTGAACTGCTTATTGACACAGCCCTTTCGTCGGTTAAGGATGTGCTGAGAACGGAAAAATTTATTGCCTCTCTTCTTGAGGTTCTTAAAGAGGTTAAAGAGGCCTGCGGAAATGAGGAGGAACAGAGAAACGCCATAGAAATAGTTAAGGAAACCCTTGATATTAGAAAAAAACAGCTTGAAAAGGAAATAAGCAAGGGTCTTTTAGGCAGGCAAAGGGAATATATTATGCGCGACGTTATAGATTCCCTTGAAAATTATGTGTCAATGCTGGCGCAAAAAGGTTTAACCGATAAGAAAAAAGGCTTTGCCGCCGTTAAGAAGGATTTTGACAAAAAAGTTAAAGAGCTGGACAAAAACGTTGAGGAAACAAAAGATAAGCTTAACAATATGTTTAAGTTCATAGAGGACGTTTTTGGGGCTGACAAGGAAATGCTTGTGGCCGTTACGGAGCTTACGGCAAACTATCACAGCGCCGAGTTTATAGGAAAATACGGCTGCGACAAATATTTTGAGAATAACGAAAAAATGCTTTTCTATCAAAGACAGCAGGATATACTTAAACAGGTAAGCGTGTTAACCGATATGATGTGATGGTGAGTTTTATGGAATTTGAGTATAAAATTGAGGACGGGTACGCCGTTATAACCGGCTTTAAAGGCGATGCGGAATGTTTAAGGATTCCGAGGCAGGTAGACGGGGTTGACGTGAAAGCCATAGGCAACGGCGTTTTTACGCTGTCTAAAATAAAAAGCCTTGTAATTGAAGAAGGTATTGAGAAAATAGGGCAGTCGGCCTTTGCCAAAAGCTCATCTTTAACAAAGGTGAGCTTTCCCGAGAGCCTTAAAATTATAGACAATTCCGCATTTGAGGGCTGCGGAGCCATTAAAAGCCTTAAAATAGGCAAAAACGTTGAGGAAATAGGCGACAAGGCATTTTCTTGGTGCAGTGCCGTTGAGGAGCTTATATTTGAGCCATGCCGCAGCCTTAAAATAGGATTTAACTCCTTCGCGTTTTGCTGGAAGCTTAAAGAGGTTGTTTTTGCCGAGGGTCTTGAGTATATAGGCAAGGCGGCTTTTTCGGTGTGCGGCTCAATTAAAAAAGTGGTTTTGCCTAAGAGCCTTTTGGAAATAGGAAATCAGGCATTTGAGGCTTGTTCGGCCCTTGAGGACGTTGAGTTTTCGGAGGGGCTTGTAAAAATAGGCGGCTGGGCCTTTAGAGAATGCAAAAACCTCAGGGCGGCGGACATACCCAAAACCGTTAGGGAAATAGGCGACGGAGCTTTTTTGTCCTGCGTGCTTATTAAAAGCGTAAAAATACCCGAAGGGGTAAAGTGCCTTAATGAGTGGCTTTTCGGCAAATGCAAGGGCCTTGAGAGAATAGAGCTTCCAGAGGGCCTTGGGGAGATAGGGAGCTTTGTTTTTTCCAGATGCCGCTGCATAAAAAAAATAAATATGCCATCAACACTTAAAACCGTTAAAAGAGGCGCGTTTTCGGTATGCTCTGAAATGGAGGACATAAAATTTAAAATCGGACTTAAAAAGCTGGAAAACAGGGCTTTTGAGATATGCAAGGGCCTTAAAACGGTAACAATACCTTACACTATAAAAAGAATATCCAAAAATATATTTTATGAGTGCGGAAACCTTGTTGGGATAAACTACGTATCAAATGACAGCGTAGCCGGAACGGTTTTTGTGCCCTATGAGCCTGTGGGACTTAGGTTTATAAAAAATACGGAAAAGGGCCAAGTTGATTTTGAGGCCTATGACCAAATGTTTAAACGTCTTAAAAAGTTTGAGTGCAAGTATAAAATGGCTTTTTACAGACTTAAAAACGGTAAGGCATTAAGCGGTGAGGCCCGTGACATGTATGTTGCCTACTTAAGAAAATACTCCAACAGAATAATAACCGAGGCCATAAAAAACGGCGATACAAACGTTATAGGCTTTATGGGGGATAACGATATTATACTTAAAAGCCACATAGGCGACTATATAAGGCTTTCAAGCGACGAGGGCGGACTTTGCACGGGATATTTTATAAACTACCGTCAAAAGCGATTTGGCGGTGTTAAAAACAGGTTTGTGCTTTAATTATTAATTTTAGGTATAAAGGGAGGCGCATATAATAAAATGACATTTATAAGGGATAATATAAGAAAGACATTTTTTGTGTTTGTTATATTAATTTTAAGCTTTTCAACATCTTTGACGGCTTATGCTCAGGGTGTTGATGATATGGATTATATAGTTCACGCGGGAGGCCAAATAGGGGATTATACGGGTACAAATTCTTATGAGGCCCTTGTAAGCTCGTATATGATGGGCTGCCATTTTATAGAACTTGACATGAATTTCACTTCCGACGGCGTTCTTGTGTGCGTACACGACTGGGATACGGATTATTTTAGAATGGGCAAGCCGGTAGGACAGGCGCTGAGCTATAATGAGTTCCAAAGGGCGAGGGTTTTAAGAGAGTATACTCCGCTTACTCTTGAAAAGCTGGCAAGATGGCTGAGCGCCCGTCCCAATGTTTATATAATAACCGACATAAAAGAGAATAATTTGGAAGGCCTTAAATATATAAGCGATAAATACGGATATATCAAAAACCAGTTTATACCGCAGATTTACTCCGAGGGAGAATATTCCTATGTTAAGGACATGGGATATGAAAATATAATATACACACTTTACGCTCTTGATTACAATCAAAAAACCGATACGGAGGAAATTGTGCGGTTTGCCAATGAAAATAAGCTCCTTGGCATAACGTTCTCAAGCGAGCTGGCGACAGATGATTATATTAAGGAGCTTAAAAAAGCTGGAGTTAAGCTGTTCACTCATACGGTAAACAGCAAATCCGAAATGGAAAGGCTTAAAGAAATGGGCATTGACGGGATATATTCCGACTATATACCAACAAAGCTTATGCCATAAAAATATATACAGAAGCTTGGTTTTGTGGTATCATTTAAAGCAGACGATTTAGCTGTTCTCCTGCTGAGCTTTTGATATTATTTTTTTAACGCTTTTTTCAAATTTTGTTCTTGGCAGCATTACCATGTGGCCGCAGGTTGTACACTTTATTCTAAAGTCTATGCCTGTGCGCAGTATTTCCCACTGAGTGCCGCCGCAGGGGTGAGTTTTTTTCATTTGAACTATGTCTCCAACTGAAAAATTCATTTAAGTTGCCTCCAGTTTATAAATTATTTTTTATAAATTATACAATTTAACACTGCTGTTTGTAAATATATTTACTATTGTTGACGCCGCAAAAATGTGATAATATACTTTTGTCTAACATAGACGGGGCTTATATTTATAACTGAATATATATTAATTTTTTGTTTGCCTACGACAGAGGGGATGAATCTGAATGAAAACTATAGGTATTATCGGTGCGATGGACGAGGAAATCGCATTTATAAAAAGCATTTCAGAAATAATTTCTGCCAAGAATATATTGGGGCTTGATTTTTTTGTTGGGAAATACGGTTCAAACAGTGTTGTTATAGTTAAAAGCGGCATAGGAAAGGTTAACGCGGCGGCCTGCACGCAGGTTTTAATAGACCATTTCGCCGTTGACTGTGTTATAAACGTAGGTGTTGCGGGGGCAATATACAAAGAGCTTAAAATAGGCGATGTTGTTATATCAACCGACACTGTTCAGCACGATATGGATGTTTCCGCCCTTGGAGACCCAATAGGCACAATTCCAAGGCTTGAGGAGAGCTTTTTTAAGGCCGATGAGGAATTAATTGCCCTTGCCGAAGAGGTTGGCGAATATCTTGAGGGCCATAATGTATATAAGGGAAGAATAGCCAGCGGCGATCAGTTTATAAGCTCTGTTGAGAAGAAAAACTTTATATGGAATAATTTTAAGGCCTACTGTGCCGAAATGGAAGGCGCCGCCATTGCCCACGTATGCTATCTTAACAGAATACCTTTTGTTGTTATACGCTCAATATCAGACAATGCTGACGGCGACGCTGAAATGAGCTATAATGAGTTTACGAAGGTAGCGGCCCAAAACTCGAGCGTTATACTTGAGGAAATGCTTAAAAGAATAGTTTAATAAAACGCTGAACACACGTTTATTAAGTTGCCTGATTTTGCGGTTTGAAATCAGGCTTTTATTATTTTAATATATCGCTGCGGGGAGGTTTTAAAGTGGGCGTATACGATAATTTTGTTGATATGCTTAAACAAAATTCTGATTGTGAGTATAAAAGCTTTTCCGAAAGGCTTACTCCGGGAATGGGAGAAAGTGTTGGTGTTAGAGTGCCGGTTTTAAAGGATTTTGCCAAAAAAGCCGCCAAAGGGGAGTATATGGATTTTATAAACAGGCCCGACAGCGGACTTTACGAGGAAAGGCTTGTGAAGGGCCTTATTATATGCTA
>CAJFUS010000120.1 GCA_904420235.1 Candidatus Neoanaerotignum tabaqchaliae | reverse complement strand
TTCCGTAAGTATATCAATTATATCGTTAAAAAATGATACGGATTCAGGATTTTTGAATATATAAGGAACCCCTTTTAAGGCGTAATCAGTGTCGGTAAATTTCTCTACGTCAAAACCAGACTTCATTAAAATATCAATGTTTTTATCCAATGCTTCGGCTTCTATAGAGTTAAGCTTAAGGGCAACAGGCTCAATAAGCTTTTGTGATACAACGGAGCTTTCATTAAAGGCATTCATAAATCTTTCATAAAGCACACGCTCATGGGCGGCATGCTGGTCAATTAGAAATATACTTTCGCCCTGTTCAACAATCCAGTATGTATAAAATATCTGCCCTATTATTTTATAATTGTTGAAAAAAGGCTCTTTTTTCTCTCTATTTTCATTTGGCGGTCCATGAAGTATTTCCTGATGAACTTCCTGCTGTTTAATATAAGGAAGTTCTTCCTGATGCATTCTGTGCTTCCATTTAATGTCATCAGAAAGAGCGTTTTCCTTATAAAGTTCTCTAAGCTCGTCAATAGATTTGTTGCTTGTGAGAGACATATATCCAGTACTTTTTTTGTCGGAATTGTCAGAAACAACTTTATTAAAAGAAATTTCAGGTTTTTTGCTGTCATTTTTCAAGCCGTTATCATGTTTTTCAGTATGTTCATCTATTATTTTTGAAATATTTTCATCAATGGAATTACTATTTCCAATTATATCTTTAACCTCATTGGAATTTTTGCTCTCCCAAGAGCCTTCAGGGATAAGTACTTTATTTTTAAACACTTCAATAAACGATGAGTATATAAAATCGTATACTGCGTCGTTATCTCTGAAACGGACCTCCAATTTTGCCGGATGAACATTTACGTCTATATATTCCGGAGAAAGCTCAAAATTAATAGAAAATACAGGAAATTTGCCTATCATAAGCTTTGTTTTATAGGCTTCTTCGGCGGCTTTTGAAATAGTTTCATTTTTTATAAATCTTCCATTTATAAAAATGTTTTCATAAGAACGGGTGCCCCTTGAAAGCTGCGGCTTCCCAATTAGGCCATAAACCCGCATTCCACTTTCAGAAGAGTCAATATCAAGCATTTGCCCAAGCATTTCTCGGCCGTAAACGTGAAAAAATGCTGTTTTTAAATCGTTATTGCCGCTTGTATGAAGCATAGTGTTTGAGTTGTTTATATATTTTATTGATATTTCTGGGTGGCCGAGAGCCATTTTGTTAACTATGTCGGATATATACCCGCTTTCAACAGACGGTTTTTTAAGGAATTTTCTTCTTGCCGGAACGTTATAAAAAATATTTTTAACGGTAATTGATGTTCCTGTATTGGCCGCGGCGTTTGTTTTTTCAGTTACGGCTCCTCCGTCCACAACAAGCTTAATACCGCTTAACGAGTCAGCTGTTTTGGTAATCATCTCAACCTGAGACACAGAGGCTATGCTTGCCAAAGCCTCGCCTCTGAATCCAAGGGATATTATGCTGTCAAGGTCTTCTATTTTTTCTATCTTGCTTGTGGCGTGCCTTATAAACGCTGTTTCAATGTCCTCCTCGTTTATTCCGCTTCCGTTATCGGTAATCCTTATAAACGAGGTGCCTCCGTCCCGTATCTCAACCGTAATAGACGTAGCGCCGGCATCTATAGAGTTTTCCATAAGTTCCTTAACAACGGAGCTTGGCCTTTCAACAACCTCGCCGGCTGCTATTTTGTTTATTGTGCTGTTATCAAGCAGGCGTATTTTTCCCATTTAATTTAAGACACTTCCATTCTGTAAAATCAAAGTCCCTTTGTCTTTTTTTGCAGCGCAAACAATGTTTGCAAAGCCTCTATAGGGGTAAGATTCATAACGTCAATTTTATTAATCTCGTCTATTATTTGTGTTTCATTCATAGAGAACATATCCATTTGTTCCGACTGTTTTTTGCTTTCCTCTTCCGATTGCTTTGATATTTTTTTGGCCTTTTTTGTTATATCGGCAGTATTAAGCTGTTTAAGTATCTCGTTAGCGCGTTTTATAACTTTTTTGGGAAGTCCGGCCAGTTTGCCAACCTGTATGCCATAGCTGTTGTCGGCTCCGCCACGCACTATTTTTCTAAGGAATATTATATCGTCGTTGTGTTCCTCAACAGTTATGCAGTAGTTTTTAACGCCGCTCAGCTTTCCTTCAAGCTCTGTTATTTCGTGATAATGTGTGGCAAACAAAGTTTTGGCGCCTATTAAAGC
>CAJFUS010000119.1 GCA_904420235.1 Candidatus Neoanaerotignum tabaqchaliae | reverse complement strand
CGAAAACAAAAATTCCGGCGAAAGCGATGAAACTCCAAGCGAAATAACAATAGACGACTTTTTAAAGGTACATCTTGTTACGGGACAAGTTGTGGCCAGCGAGCCGGTTAAAGGCTCTAAAAAGCTGCTTAAAAACACTGTTAACGTAGGCGGCAAAGAAAGAACAATTCTTTCCGGCATAGCCAAATACTACTCACCAGAAGAGATGGTCGGCAAAAAAGTTGTTATAGTTGAAAACCTTGCCCCAAGAAAAATGATGGGTGAAACCTCCTGCGGCATGATACTGTGCGCCGAGGATAAAGACGGCAATCTTTCGCTTATTACAGATGACAAAAAGTTTGACAGCGGCTGTGAAATAAGATAAAATATCAAAAGCTATTGCGGATACCCAGAGAGAACGGGTATCCGCGTTTTTTAGGAAAAAGGAGGATACCCAAATGATTGTTGACTCTCATGCCCATTATGATGACAGGCAATTTGATAAAGACAGAGATGAACTTTTAAAAGACATACACAAAAACGGTATAAAATATATTGTAAATTCCGGAGAAAGTCTTAGGGCTTCCAAAGCCGGCGTTGAGCTTGGCAAAAAATATGATTTTATATATTCCGCTTCAGGTATACACCCAAACAACACCAAAACAATGACAGAGGAAATTTATGAGCAGATAAAGGATATAGCCGTTAAAAATGAAAAAGTTGTGGCCATTGGAGAAATAGGCCTTGATTATCATTACGACAACATAGACATTGAAAAGCAGAAATATTGGTTCAAGCGCCAGCTTGACCTTGCTCTTCAGCTTGATATGCCAGTTATAATACACTCCCGCGACGCCGCTCAAGAGTGTTTTGATATAATAAAAAACAGCGGCGTTAAAAAAGGCGTTATCCATTGCTATTCCGGAAGCGTTGAGATGGCAAGGGAATATATAAAGCTTGGTTTTTATATAGGCATAGGCGGCGTTTTAACCTACTCAAACGCAAGAAAAACTGTTGACGTGGCAAGGGATATTCCTCTTGAGAGAATATTGCTTGAAACGGACTGTCCTTACTTGGCCCCCTCTCCCAACAGAGGAAAACGAAATGATTCCCTTATGCTTACCTATGTGGCCGAAAAGCTCTCTAAAATAAAAAACATACCATATGACGAGATATGCTCCGTAACATCAAAAAATTCCATTGAGCTTTTTAAGATTTAACCTTTTTTACAAAAAATTTTCAAAACAAATTGTTTTATAAAGTTTTTTTATTTAACATTTTTATTGCGAAATTATTATTTAATTTTTTGTTTTATACAGATTTTTTGTTGATTTTAAAGGGGTTTTGCCTCTCGCAAAATCATGACTATCAAAAAATTGTTGCATAATTGTTACATATGTGTTAATATACTAATTGCGAAGATTAATCAGTTGTTAAAAAATTCTGAAAAATCTTTAAAAGTCAATAATAAACTAAGTGGACGGCCATTCAAAATTAACCTAAAAACACAATCAGGCCATTCCAAGGAGGTAAAATGACAAAGCGTATTAGAATATTACTTATGGCGGCCTTTGCGATAGCCGTACTTACGGGAACTGCTTCGGCTTACGACGGTGAAAATTCTGATAGTGGACTAACGAAAAAAACAATTATAATAGCCGATGATGACAACAGAGAAATTAAATACGACACATTAGCCACAACAGTTTCCGAAGCTCTTGAGGAAAAGGGCATAAGCGTAAGTGACGAAGACTATATATCAAAAAGTCTTGACAGCACAATATCAAATGGAGACAAAATAATCATTAAACGTCCCTTTGATGTAACAATTAAAATTAACTCGGAAGAAACAAAAATAAGCACTCTTTCCAGTACAGTTAATGATGTATTAACAGAATACAGCAGTCTTATAGGTGATAATTACCAGCTTATAAGCCCTTCCAATCCAGCTTCTCATCTTTCAAAAAACATGGTTATAGAAATAGAAGTTCAAACAGAGAGGATTGAAACTGTAACTGAAGAAATACCATTTGAAACAGAATACGTTGACAATGCCGAACTTGATAAGGGAATAGAACAGGTATCTCAAGAGGGACAAAAGGGTATTATAGAAATAGAAAAAAAATACACATATTTTGGCGACAAACTTAAAAGTGTTGAGGAAGTGAGCCGCAAAGAAGTTCAGCCTGTTAAAAACAAAATAATACAGGTTGGAACAAAAGAAGATGTACCAGAAGAACAGCCGGTAGAGCTTCAAACAATAGATGGTTACACTTATAAGCACGCCATAAATATGTTAAGCACAGCATATACACCATACGACCCCGGCTGTAGCGGAACAACAGCAACAGGAATAGCCGCAGGTTATGGAGTAGCTGCCGTTGACACAAGCGTTATACCATTTGGAACAAAGCTTTATATCCCCGGATACGGTGTTGCCGTAGCTGCCGACACTGGGGGAGCTATTGACGGAAACAGAATAGACCTTTGCTATAACTCAACATCTGAGGCTTTTAGCTGGGGAAGAAGAAACATAACAGTTTACGTAATAGAATAACTATCCACCGGCCTAGCCGGTGGTTTTCTTATGCGGGCATTGTACCAGAGACCGTTTCGAGTTTTGTGTAAATTGAAAAAACTGATATAAGATATGCCATTAGTTACCTTGGGCAGAACCAATTTTTAGAGG
>CAJFUS010000118.1 GCA_904420235.1 Candidatus Neoanaerotignum tabaqchaliae | reverse complement strand
GGGTTTATAATTCTTCAATATCTTTTATAAGTTTTTCAATTTCCTCATCTTTTGTTGCCCAGCTTGTGCAGAAACGAACCTCACTGTTGGATTGGTCGATTCTGCGGTTGTATTCATAAACATAATTTTTTGACAACTTTTCCAAATCGGAATCTTTCATTATAACAAACTGCTGGTTTGTGGGACTGTCAGCGGAAAGCTGAATGCCTTTTTTCCTGAATGCCTCTTTAAGCCTTAAGGCCAAATTAACGGCGTTTTTACCGGTTTCAAAATAAAGCCCGTCTTTAAACATTTCATAGAACTGTATGCCTAAAAGCCAGCCTTTGGCAAGCATAGCGCCTTTTTGCTTAACATAGTGCCTGAAAAATGGCTTGAGCTGAGGATTTGTTATAACAACGGCTTCTCCAAAAAGAAGGCCGCATTTTGTTCCGCCAATAAAAAATACATCTGAAAGAGAGGCTATATCCTCTATTGATACATCATTGTTTTCTCCTGCAAGGCCATAGCTGAGCCGCGCCCCGTCTATGTAAAGATACAGGTTGTGTTTTTTGCAGGCAAGGCTTATTTCTGTAAGCTCTTTTTTTGAATAAAGGGTGCCAAGCTCTGTTGGGAAGGATATGTAAACAAGTTTTGGCTCTGTTATATGCTCCGGTATGTCGCTGTTTTCATACTCTTCAGCTGCCTCATCTACCTGAGCAGCCGTTATTTTGCCGTCGATACTGCTGAGACCTACAACTTTAAATCCGCAGTTTTCTATAGCTCCCGTTTCATGAACGTTAATGTGTCCGGTAGAGGCGCAAAGGGCGCTTTGATATGGACGCAAAGCCGATGATATTACGGTAAGGTTTGTTTGGGTTCCACCTGTTAAAAAATGAATATCGGCTTCAGGAGTTTTACAGGCTGATTTTATGGCTTCAGACGCAGCTTGGCAACATTCGTCAAGGCCGTATCCAGGATATGCTTTGCCGTTTATATCTGCTATGGCCTTTAAAACTCTTTCGTGAGCGCCATAGCAATAGTCGTTGTTTAATCTTATCATTTTAAAATCACCCCTATTTTACTGTGTTTTTTAAAATTGTATATTCCTCGGCCTTTTACGTCAACATAAATTTGTAATGAAACAAATATTATATTAATGATAATTGCTTTGGAGGCCTCTATGAACAAGTTCAGCCTTTTTAAGAAAAAAGAAGTAGTTAACATATGCGACGGAATGAAAGTAGGCTTTGTGTGCGACCTTGAGATAGATGAGAGAAGCGGAAGAATTTGCAGCATTATAATACCAGCCGGAGGGAAATTTATGAGTTTTTTGTGCGTTAACTCGGTTTATGTTATACCATGGGAAAAAATTGTGCGTATAGGAGATGACATAATACTTATTGATGTGTGTCTTGCAAATTATGAAAGGGATTGTTAATTTTGTGAAAAATAAATTGTTGACCATAACTTCTTTTTTTTGTATACTCTTTGATAGGAATTTATTAATGTTTTGATTTGTTGAATTTTATTATTACATATATTTTATTTGGTGTTATTATTTGGGAGGTAAAAAATTTGAAATGCCCTTTCTGCAATAATGAAGATACAAAGGTTATAGACTCAAGAAGCCAAGATGACAACACAACTATCCGCCGCAGACGCTACTGCGAAAAATGCGGAAAAAGATTTACAACTTATGAGAGAATAGACACAATTCCAATGACGGTTATAAAAAGCAACGGCACAAGAGAAACCTTTGACAAAAACAAGCTTATAAGCGGAATAATGAAAAGCTGCAACAAACGTCCAATAACAGCTAATCAAATTAAAGAGATAGCCGATGATGTGGAAAACGCGGTTATGAGCTCTATGGACAAAGAAATAGAGAGCAAAAGCATAGGAAACATGGTTATGGACAGGCTTAAAGACATAGACGAGGTGGCTTATGTAAGATTTGCCTCTGTATACAGGCAGTTTAAAGACATAAACACTTTTATGGACGAGCTGAACAAAATTATGGACGAAAAAAAGAACGAGAAAAAATAACAACAGAAAAGACCGGTTTAACCGGCCTTTTTTAATTAAAT
>CAJFUS010000117.1 GCA_904420235.1 Candidatus Neoanaerotignum tabaqchaliae | reverse complement strand
AATATTTATTACCTGCTGCAAACTAAAATAGTGTCAAATTTACTAAAAAATAACAGCCAATTTATAATATTTTTATGATGTTATAAAAGATAAATTTTTAACAGTATTGTTGACACAAGAGTGTATGTTTGATAAAATGTAGAAGGAATTAAGAACAGCATACTATAATATCGGATAAGCGAGTTGGCGTCATATGGGAAAAACAAAGAACATTCAATCTCTTGAAAGAGCATTTTCCATACTTGAGCTTTTTGAGGAAACAAATCAAAAAATGAGTGTTAAAGAAATTTCCTCGGCGCTTAATTTAAGCAAAAGCACTGTTTTTGGATTAATTAATACTTTGTCTAATTTAGGGTATCTTATTCAGAATAGGGAAACGCTTAAATATAACCTTGGGTATAAGATATTGGCCTTAGGCAGCGCCGTTTCTTTAAACGATATGATAGCCAATGCGGCAAGCAGACACCTTCAAACCGTTTCGGATAAGTTTCAGGAAACAACCCTTTGTGTTGTTGAGGAAAACGACTTTGTGGTTTATATAGCAAAGCAGGAGTCGTCAAGCTCAATAACGCTTAAAACCCGTATAGGCACAAAAAAAGAGCTTTACTGCACAGGAGTTGGCAAATGCTATCTTGCCTTTATGGATAAAGAAAAAGCGGAACATATACTTGAAAGAGGTCTTGAAGCAAAAACCGAGGGAACAATAACTGATACTAATAAAATGTGGGAAGAATTAGAAGAAATAAAACGCCGCGGATATGCCGTTGACAATGAGGAATATGAAACGGGAATATGCTGTGTGGCCGTTCCGGTATTTAACGGAAAAAACGAGGTAATATCTTCCATAAGCCTTACGGGGCCTATATTCCGAATGAAAAATCTTGATTTTGATATTGTTGCGGAATCATTGAAGGAGGCCGCTGATAATATAAGCAAAGACCTTATGGTTTAAATTTCAAAATTTAAAGTTTTAATTATTATACGCCTATTTTTAAAGGAGGAAAAAACATGAAACAGTTCAGAAGCGCGGAGTTAATGAAGTTATCTTATAAGGGATACTTTAAATCAATGGGTTACTCTGAAGATGAACTTTCAGACAAAAAACCGAGGATTGGTATAGCCAACTCTTGGAACCAGCTTGTTCCTGGACACTATAATCTTAATCAGGTTGCCGAGTATGTTAAAAGAGGAATTTACGCCGCTGGAGGAACAGCCTGCGAGTTTGGCGTAATGGCATGCTGCGATGGTATAGCTCAAGGACATATTGGAATGAATTATATACTTCCTTCAAGGGAAATAATCTGCGACTCTGTTGAGCTTATGGTTCAGGCTCACCAGCTTGACGCCGTTGTTCTTCTTGCTTCATGTGACAAAATAGTTCCAGGTATGATTATGGCCGCTGCAAGGCTTAATGTTCCTGCCATACTTATAAACGGCGGACCTATGCTTGGCGGAATTGAGTTTGACGGAAGAAAATCTGACGGTACATCTGCCGATGAGGCTATGGGTATGCTTTCAGCAGGAAAGATTACACAAGAGGACGTTGATAAGCTTGTTGACGCCGCTTGTCCGGGCTGCGGCTCATGCTCTTTCTTTGGAACTGCCAACACAATGGGCTGCGCTGTTGAGGCCCTTGGAATGTCACTTTCAGGAAGCGCTGTAATACCTGCCGTTTATGCCGACAGATTAAGATATGCTTATGAAACAGGACGTAAAATTGTTGAGCTTACAATTAGAGATATAAGGCCAAGAGATATTATAACAAAGGCTTCTATAAGAAACGCCATAGTTGCCACAATGGCCGTATGCGGTTCAACAAACGCCTGCCTTCACCTTCCTGCCATAGCAATGGAGGCCGGAATAAAGGATTGGAACGTTGTTGAGGAATTTGGAATACTTAACAAAACAACTCCTCAGCTTGCAAGAATTTACCCTGCTTCAAACTGGTCGCTTGAGGATTTCTATAAGGCCGGCGGTATGCAGAGAGTACTCCAGAACCTTGGCGATTTAATTGATACATCTGTTATGACAGTTAACGGCTGCACTCTTGGAGAGGCTTTGAGCCAAGCTAAGTTTATTTATCCTGAAAATCCTGACCTTATTAAAACAAGAGAGAACCCGTTTGCTCCAACAGGAGGCATAGCTGTTCTTAAAGGCAACTTAGCACCTGAAACAGGAATAACAAAACCGGGAGCTTTTGACCCTTCATTATATGAGTTTACAGGAAAGGCTATTTGCTTTGACTGTGAAGAGGATGCTGAAGAGGCTATACTTGCCGGAAAGGTTAAACCAGGACACGTTGTTGTAGTAAGATATGAAGGACCTAAGGGCGGCCCTGGAATGAGGGAAATGTATAAGGCCATGAAATATCTCTATGGTCAGGGACTTAACCTTTCAACTGCCCTTATTACAGATGGACGTTTTTCAGGAACAAACAACGGATGCTTTGTAGGACATATTTCACCTGAAGCCGCTGACGGAGGCCCATTGGCTATTGTTCAGGACGGAGACGAGATATATCTTAACGTAAACGAAGGCATACTTGAGCTTAAGGTAAGTGATGAGGAAATTGCCGAAAGACTTAAACATTGGAAGAGACCTGAAAAGAAAATTCCAGAAGGATACCTTAAACTTTATTCAAAAGTTGCTTCAGCCGCTTCAAAGGGCGCTGTAATTGACGCTGATAAAATATAATTAGTAAGTATTTAAGGCATGGCTAAAAGCCATGCCTTTTTTGTGTTGAAAAAAGTGTCTTATTGTGTTAAGTTAACCGCAGCAGATATAAAGGAGTGGTTTTGTGAGTGTTTTAAAAAGAGATTTCTATATGAGAGATGCTGTAACGGTGGCTAAAGACCTGATTGGTAAGGTTATTGTTCATAAAACCAGCGATGGCGTTGTAAAAGGGCGAATAGTTGAAACAGAAGCTTATATGGGGCCGTATGATAAAGCCGCTCACTCATACAATCATAAGGGACGAGACGGAAGAACGTCGGTGCAGTATAAAAACGGCGGATATGCCTATATATATCTTATTTACGGAATGTATTACTGCCTTAATGTTGTTGCAGCACCAGAGAAAAATCCTCAGTGTGTGCTTATACGTGCTCTTGAGCCTATAGAGGGAATTGAAATTATGAAAAAAAGGAGAAAGACGGATAAATTGAAAAACCTTTGCTCAGGCCCAGGAAAACTTTGTGCGGCAATGGCCGTAGATAAAAAATTATATGGGGCGGACCTTTGCGGAAATGAGTTTTATATTGAAGACGATGGGCAGAATAACTTTGAAATAGAAGCGACAAAAAGGATAAATATAGACTATGCCGAAGAAGCCGCTGATTTTTTATGGCGGTTTATAATGAAGGGCAGCTCCTATATTTCCGTAAGAAAATAAGGCCGAGCTTTTAAATATTTT
>CAJFUS010000116.1 GCA_904420235.1 Candidatus Neoanaerotignum tabaqchaliae | reverse complement strand
TCCTCAACAATGCCGGTAAACACACTTAATCCTCCTTTAAATACCTCAAAAGCATATCTCCATCAAACATTTCCCAATCATAAAGTTTAAATCTAAATGCCTCTGAAAGGCTTTTAACGCCTTCGCCTGAAACCGGGCTTTTTCCGTTTCCGCCGAAAATTTTCCCCGCTATATAGGCGTTAATTTCGTCAACAACTCCGGCTTTAAGGATACTGTAATTAATTTGACCTCCGCCTTCCACAAGCACTGAGTCAATACCCTCATTTCCAAGAAATTCCATAAGCTCTTTTAAATCAACATGTCCGCTGTCGTTTTTTGTTTTTATAATTCGGCAGCCCATTTTTTTCAGGCTTTCCTCATTTTCATAATCACCCTCACAGCAGGCTATTATGGTTTTTATCTCTTTCGCCGATTCAACTATGTTGGAGCTTAGCGGAATTTTGAGATTTGAGTCGCATATAACCCTTATGGGATTTCTTCCTCCCTCAATGCGGCAGTTAAGCATTGGATTATCACTTATAACAGTGCCTATGCCAGCCATTATAGCCATATATTTATTTCTTAGAACATGGACATTTTCTCTTGATTTTTCATTTGTAATCCATTTAGACTCTCCCGTTGATGTGGCTATTTTCCCGTCAAGGGTCATGGCATATTTAAGAGATACATAAGGTATTTTGGTTGATATATATTTAAAAAATACTAAATTTAAGGCGTCGCACTGGTCTTTTAAAAAATCCTCAACCACTTCAATTCCGTTCTGCCTTAAAATATCGTTGCCCTTGCCCGACACCAGAGGATTTGGGTCTCTTGAGCCTACAATAACACGTTTTATGCCGCTTTCAATTATTATTTCTGTACATGGCGGAGTTTTTCCATAGTGGCAGCAGGGCTCAAGGGTTACATAAATATCTGCTCCGCCCATGTCCTCACCACAATTCATAATTGCGTTTCTCTCAGCATGAAATCCGCCGTAATGCTGGTGCCAGCCTTCGCTTATTATTCTGCCGTCTTTAACAATAACGGCGCCTACAAGTGGGTTGGGATTTACCTTTCCTTCACCTCTCTTGGCAAGCTCTATGGCTCTAAGCATAAAATCCTTTTTTATCAAAACATCATCTCCTGTTACCGGAACTTTCAGAAAAAAGAGCAACAAAAAAGCTCCGGTTAAAATTAAAACTCGGAGCGTTAAAAACAATCCTGAAAATACGCCGTTAAAAGCACAGCGCAAAACAGATTTATATTTTTTATCTTCTACCATCCAGACTTTAACTGTCGGCCTCGGAATTTCACCGAATCATGCTTAAAAAGCTCGCGGGCTATACCGCCGGTAGGGACTTTCACCCTGCCCCGAAGATTTTATATGCCTATTAAATTCTTATTTATTTTATCACATACTATCTATCATTTCAACTGAAATAGTTAAAAACCAATATTTTTATTTTTGTTGCAAAAACAACATAAATGCGCCGTCTTTTATATTATAATCCAAACATACAGATATTTTGGAAGGAGAATTGATATGGAAAATAAAATGTTTTGTTTTCAGTGCGAACAAACCGCAGGCTGCTCCGCCTGCAAAGCAGGAGCAGGAGTATGCGGAAAAACAGCCGAAACAGCAAACCTTCAGGACCAGCTTACAGGCGCCCTTATAGGCCTTGCCAGAGCCTCTTATACTTCATATCCAACAGAAAACACCGACCGACTTATGCTTGAGGGTCTTTTCACAACAGTTACAAATGTAAATTTTAATAACGATACAATAAAAGAGCTTATTAAAAAAGTTAGGGAAGAAAAGAAAAAAATCGCCCCATCATGCAGTATATGCCATAATCCCTGCTTAAACAGTAAGGAATATAATTTAATGGACTTATGGAAAGCAAACGAGGATATACGCTCATTAAAATCCCTCATACTTTTCGGCATAAGAGGAATGGCCGCATACGCCTATCACGCAATGGTTCTTGGATATAAAAGCAAAGAGGTTAACAGCTTTATTTACAGAGCCCTGTTTTCAATTGGAGATGAAAGCAAAACCTTTGACGAGCTTCTTCCCGTTGTTCTTGATGTTGGAAAAATCAATCTCAAGTGTATGGAACTTCTTGATATGGCCAACACAGAAACCTTCGGAAATCCTGTGCCTACAAATGTCTCCCTTACTGTTGAAAAAAGCCCGTTTATTGTGATTTCCGGCCATGACCTTTATGACCTTAAGCTTCTTCTTGAACAGACAAAGGATAAGGGCATAAACATATATACTCATGGAGAAATGCTTCCCGCCCACGGATACCCTCTTTTAAAGCAGTATCCACATTTAAAAGGCAATTTCGGCACCGCTTGGCAAAATCAGCAAAAGGAATTTGCAGATATTCCGGCGCCGGTGCTTTTTACAACAAACTGTATAATGCCTGTTAAAGACAGCTATGCCGACAGAGTATTTACAACAGAGGTTGTGTCATATCCTGGAACGGTTCATATAGACAACAAAAAGGACTTTACGCCTGTAATTAATAAAGCCCTTGAACTTGGCGGATATAAAGAGGACATGCATTTTATGGGAATAAACGGAGGTAAAGAGCTTACAACAGGCTTCGGACACAACGCTGTTTTATCTGCCGCAGACAAAATTGTTGAGGCCGTAAAATCCGGCCATATAAGACATTTCTTTTTGGTTGGAGGCTGCGACGGGGCTAAGTCTGGAAGAAACTACTATACGGAATTTGTAAAAAAGGCACCGTCCGATTCCATAATTTTAACATTAGCCTGCGGAAAATACCGTTTTAATGACATGGATTTAGGCAAAATAGGAGATTTTCCAAGAATTATGGACATGGGCCAATGCAATGACGCTTACAGTGCCATAAAGGTTGCCACAGCCCTTGCGGAAGCTTTTAACTGCGGCGTAAACGAGCTGCCATTGTCAATGGTTCTGTCTTGGTATGAGCAAAAAGCAGTTTGCATACTTCTTACATTACTCTATATTGGAATAAAAAATATATATCTTGGACCTTCGCTTCCAGCTTTTGTGTCTCCAAATGTTCTTAAATATCTTGTTGACAACTACAATATATCACCTATAAGCACTCCGGAAGAGGATTTGAAAAAGATGATGGCATAACTTTCGATTAAAAGATTAAATTATCATAAATCAATTTTTTCATAAAAATCCGATTTTCTATTTTATTTGAAATATTTTTTAAGTTACTCGGCTCTATTAAAAGCCCAATAACTAATAAAAGAATTCAGAATACTTCTAAGCATAAAATCAGCGGACGGGATAACCCGTCCGCCTTAATTTTATATTGTTAAATTATTGAGCGTTTTTAGCGGCCTTAACTTTGGCAACAGCCTCTGTAAGTTTAGGAATAATAACCTTAACATCGCCAACAATTCCAAGGTCGGCTATATCAAATATAGGGGCAGTGTCGTTTTTGTTAATGGCAATTATATACTCAGAGCCTTCCATGCCGGCAACGTGCTGAATTGCTCCGGAAATACCGCAGGCCATATAAAGGTCAGGTCTAACAGTTTTTCCTGTCTGTCCAACCTGTCTGTCTTTGTCAATCCAGCCGGCATCAACGTTAGCCCTTGATGACGAAATCTCGCCGCCAAGAACGTCAGCCAATTTCTGAAGCTCGCCAAAGAACTCTGGGCTTCCAATTCCACGTCCGCCTGAAACAAGATATTTAGCTTCTGTAATATCAACTTTCTTTTTGTCTTCTTTAATAACTTCTTTAATTTTTACAACAGGTGTCTTAAACTCTACTTTAAGCTCCTCTACCTCGCCTTTTCTTGAAACATCTTTAGCAAGTGCCTGCATAACTCCAGGACGAACCGTAGCCATTTGAGGTCTGTGGTTTTTGCAAAGAATAGTAGCCATAATATTTCCGCCGAAAGCCGGACGAGTCATTCTAAGAAGCTTTGTCTCAGGGTCAATGTCAAGACCTGTGCAGTCGGCTGTAAGTCCAGTGTGTATTCTTGCGGAAACCCTTGGAGCAAGGTCGCGTCCTATTGAGGAAGCGCCGAAAAGGAATACTTCAGGGTCATATTTTTTAATAACGGCAGTTACAGCGTCAGCATATGGCTCTGTAAGATATTCTTTAAGCATAGGGTCGTCAACAACAACAACCTTGTCGGCTCCAAACTGTATGCAAACTTCAGCTTTATCTTTAATGCCTGAACCAAGAATTACAGCCACAACTTTTTCTCCAAGGTCGGAGGCAAGCTTTGTAGCCTCGCCAATAAGCTCAATGCCTACTTTAGCCAATTCCCCGTCTCTTTGTTCCATTAATACAAATACGTCTTTACTCATCGCAGGATTCTCCTCCCTCATTTAGATTATGTGTCTTTCTTCTAATTTATCAACAATTATCTTAACGGCCTCATCAGCTGAAACATCATCATATTTTGTTCCGGCACCCTTAGCCTGTTTTGTGAATGACTTGTAAACATTTGTAGGAGAACCTTTAAGACCGATATTTGCAGGGTCAAACATATCCTTAAGGTCTTCAAAACCAAGAACCTTAACTTCTTTTTCCCTGTAAGCGTCATAAATTCCGTGAACAGACATATACCTTGGTTCTGCAAGTTCTGAAAGGGCTGTGATAAGGCATGGAACAGGGAGCTCAAGTATATGATACCTGTCCTCAAACTGTCTTTTAACAACAGCTTTTTCGTTGTCAAGGCTTATTATTTCCTCGGCGTAGCTTACCTGAGGTATTCCAAGGTGCTCGGCAATCTGTGGTCCAACCTGAGCTGTATCGCCGTCAATAGCCTGACGTCCTGTTATAACAAGGTCATAACCGATTTTCTTTAATCCGGCCGCTATTATTGTTGATGTAGCGAATGTATCAGAACCTCCGAAAGCCCTGTCAGATAAAAGATACGCTTCATCTGCGCCCATAGCAAGAGCCTCTCTTAAGGCAACGTCGGCCTGAGGAGGACCCATTGATACTATTGTAACGGTTGAGCCGTCGTTAAGTCTTTCTTTTAACTCAAGAGCCGCCTCTATTCCGGCCTTGTCGTCTGGGTTAATAATTGATGGAACGCCGTCCCTTATAAGTGTATTTGTTTTAGGGTCAAGCTTAACTTCTGTTGTGTCTGGAACCTGCTTTATGCATACAACAATTTTCATAATGCTAACTCCTTTCGGTTTGTTGAGTTTTATCAATTTATAGAATTATTTAATTTTAAGATGATTTGAGATAACTATCTTCTGAACCTCGCTTGTTCCTTCGTAAATCTCAGTAATCTTAGCGTCTCTCATCATTCTTTCAACGTCATACTCTCTCATATAGCCATATCCGCCGAATAACTGAAGGCATCTTCTTGTGGCGTCTGAAGCTGTTGTGGCGCAAAGATATTTGCACTGTGCGGCATATAAACCGAAAGGACGTCCGGCCTCTTTTTCGCAGGCGGCTTTATAAAGCATAAGCTGAGCGGCGTCAATTCTTGTTTTGATGTCGGCAAGCTCAAATTTTGTGTTCTGGAAAGCGGCTATGTTTCTGCCGAACTGTTTTCTTTCCTTAACATATTTAACGCAGGCATCATAAGCGCCTTCGGCTATACCTGTGGCAACGGCAGCTATTGATATACGTCCGGCATCAAGAGTAGACATCATGATTTTGAAGCCTTGTCCTTCCTGTCCAAGAAGATTAGCGGCAGGAACAACGGCGTTCTCAAAAATAAGGTCTGCTGTGGCTGAACCTCTTATACCCATTTTCTTCTCATGCTTTCCAAATGAGAAACCGGGTGTTCCTTTTTCAACTATAAATGTTGATATTCCGTGGTTTCCTTTTGATTTATCCGTCATAGCGGAAATGATATATGTTTCAGCTTCCTCAGCGTTTGTGATGAAGCATTTTGTTCCGTTAAGTATGTAATTGTCGCCGTCTCTAACAGCCTTTGTCTGCTGCATTGATGAGTCTGAACCGGCTCCAGGCTCTGTAAGACCAAAAGCGCCGAGCTTTCTTCCTGAAAGAAGGTCCGGAAGGTATTTCTTTTTCTGTTCTTCTGTTCCATATTGGAAAATAGGATACACAGCAAGGGTTCCATGAGCGGCAACGATTGTGGCAGTAGTTGCGCAAACTTTGGCAAGCTCTTCAACAGCCATTATATAAGCAAGATAATCTCCGCCCTGTCCTTCATATTCCTTTGGATAAGGGATACCAAAAAAGCCATATCTTGCAAGCTTAGGAATTGTTTCTTTCGGGAATCTTTCTTCCTCGTCAATCTCCTGTGCAAGAGGTTTTACTTCGTTTTCAGCAAATTTCCTATACATTTCTTGCAATAATTTGTGTTCCTTTGATAATGAAAAATCCATTACTCTTTCCTCCTTTATAATATAGAAAAGTAGTTTAAGCTCAAATTTTGGCATTACAGCGTGTATAAGCGCCAAATGTGAAATTGTTTATTTCCACTTAAACATATTACCAGTTTGATATTAAAATGTCAATTACTTTCGTCGTTTTGATAAATGTGCACATATATCCAATATGTTTTTTGGTAAAAACTTGCAATAGATTTTTCAGTTTTGTTTTTTTATAAATACAATAATATTTTTTAT
>CAJFUS010000115.1 GCA_904420235.1 Candidatus Neoanaerotignum tabaqchaliae | reverse complement strand
GGTGCTTTTGTTGGAAGGTCCGCCTATAACTGGTCATGCGAAACTACTATTTATATAAGCCAAGAATCCAGAAAATGCGGTTTAGGAAGAAAAATATATGAAGCCCTTGAGGAAAGGCTCAAAAAAATGGGTATCTTAAATATATATGCCTGTATAGGCTATCCCGAAACGGAGGACGAATATCTTACGAGAAACAGCGCGGATTTTCATGCCCATCTCGGATTTTCAAAGGTTGGGGAATTTCATAAATGCGGCTATAAATTTGGCCGTTGGTACAGTATGATTTGGATGGAAAAAATTATAGGCCAACACGAACTTAAACAAAAGCCAATAAAATTTAAAAAGCAACAGTAAGCATTAAAAAGCATTTTTGTTGAAATATCTGCTCGTTTTAATAGTTTTTAATAAAAGGTATAAAATCTTAAATTTAATCAACATTAAAACTTATTTTTACCTAAGATTAACGTGCCAAAATCGGCAGTATGAAATTTTTTCTGTGAATATATAATTGAAGAGAGTTCTTCTATAATAAAATCTAAAACATAGAAGGACTTTTTATTATGACAAAAGAAACCGGTAGTTAGTTATTAACAAAAAGTCCGGTGTATTCATTAATTTGTGGAGCCGTTTATCTCCACCCATTAGACTCCTTTAATTTATATATATGAGGCACTGTAAAAAAAGGCTTCCTCACTTAATTAATTTATTAATTCTCAAAGAGGTTGTTAAAACGGAATTTTATTATAATTTTTTGGTTTTCAGTAAACTCTACAAGCTCAATAAGGCTGACTACCACGCCGTGCCTTGTAAAGAACGAATTTAACCCCTTTAAGAATGTTTAAATATTTTCGTCGGCAACCTTATTCTCCTCCTTTTGAACTATTCTAAATTCAAGTCTGTTTTCTAAAGATTTCCTTTAAGCTTTGTTTTTTGATAAATTCTGCTAAAATTCTTTTCTAAAAGAAGCCATCTTAAATGGTCGGTGTATGTTCTGTCCAAGTTATTGTTTAAAGTGGTTATTTTCAATTTAATGTCCTCCAGCTCATTTATACATCCTCTGGAATTATCGGCATTTTTAATCTTCTCGTCGGCAATAAGCCTAAGCTTTTCCTTATCAATGCGGTTTATACATATATCCTTCAGCTTCATAATAACAACTTTGTTAAGGGTTTCCTCTTTAATTGAGTGACATGAGTAATGTTTGGCTTTTGTAAGCCTTTGATATGTTCGGCACACGAAAAAACAACCTGTCCTCTCCAGTATCAATGGTTATTTTAACGTGCAAAACCAATGCGACATGTTTTAATTTTGATATGGAAGTATGATTATTCGGAATATTAAATATTTTTAAATAAATACGGAAGCGAAGCAATGTAGGATTTAAAGAATAAAATATATTTTTGAACAAATTCATGGAACAGTCTTTACGGAGAGAAATTTGAGGAAAGTTTTGTTTTTATGTTAAAAAGCGGCGGTATATTAAGGAATATTAACTAAACATAAGTAGACAGTAACATTTATGTGATGATATAATGAAAATTAAGCTAACCAACAGCCAATTTCCGACCGAAGTAAGAAAATTGGCATTAAAATCAACGGCATGAAGAAGCGTTGATTTTAAAAGCGTTGAAAACGCGTTTTATGAGATGTTTGCGGAGCAAATATCGAATAGGAATTGACAACAGCCAAATCCCTACAAAATTGAGAGATTTGGTTCTAAAATAAATCACGCCAAAAGACACTTATTTTAAAGTTGTTAAAAATGCGGCCATTTATAGGGATTACGTTAAACAACTTATAAAAACGACAAAAGGAGGAGAGAGTTTTGTCGCAGCAGAAAAAAATATGGCCCTATGTTATAGGCATAGTGCTTATTATACTTGTTATAAAATACAGTGGGTTAATTTTTCAAAGCGGACAGGCTCTGCTTTCAATATCAATGCCACTTATTATGGGCTGCGCCATAGCTTATGCCCTTAATATTTTAGTGGTAAGGTTCGAGAAACTTTCTTTTTTAAGCAATAAATCTTCTCCGGTTTACAAATTCCGCCGTGGTATAAGCGTGTGCGTCTCTCTTTTGGTTATAACATTTGTGGTAGCCCTTGTTACTAATATTGTTATTCCGCAAATAGTCGAGGCAATAGGGGTTATAGTTTCCGGACTGCCGCCAATGCTTAAAAGTTTTGCCGACTGGGCTGCGAAAACGAACACGCATCTTCCTCGAATTCAGGATTGGCTTAACTCCTTAAGCGTAAATTGGCCTCAGCTGTCACAGAAAATAATCACATATTTAAGCTCAGGCGTAAGCAATATATTCGCCTCAGCAATTTCGGTTATAAGCGGCGTCGGAGGCGTAATTGTTCAATTTGTGCTATCTTTGATTTTCGCCATGTATATTTTGGCCGGAAAGGAAAGGCTGAGCCGCCAGTTTTATTTACTTGCCGACGTTTATCTTAAAGAAAAAACCTGCAAAACATTAATGTATGTTCTTACAACGGCCCATAACACATTTTCAAAATTTATTGTGGGACAGTGCACCGAGGCCATAATAATAGGCGTGTTATGCACAATAGGAATGCTTATACTGCGTTTTCCATACGCCACAATGATTGGCACAATGGTTGGGGCAACGGCCCTTTTGCCTGTTGTGGGGGCGTATATAGGCGCCATTGTGGGAGCATTTATGATTATGACTATAAGCCCTGTTAAGTCAGCCGCTTTTATTGTATTTATAGTTGTTCTTCAGCAGCTTGAAGGCAACCTGATATATCCCCGCGTGGTAGGCTCTTCAATAGGCCTTCCCGGTATATGGGTTCTGGCCGCCGTAACCATAGGCGGCGGTTTAGGCGGAGTGGTGGGAATGCTTTTGGCTGTTCCTGTAACTGCCACTGTATACAAGCTGCTTCAAAAGGACGTGTCAAAAAGAAGAGCCGCCATTATTAATAAGGACGAGGACGAAAGTCCGAGCGGTATTCATAAATAAGCAGGGAATTAATTTTAATAAAAGAGTCCTTAGCTTTGCGTTAAGTAAAGCTGAGGACTCTTTGCCGTTGACATTAGTGAATTGATGGCCTGTGCAATGAAATATGCATTGAAGTTTGGCTTAAATATGAAATTTAGAATATTATGTGATTCTTGGAATCAACATAGTAAGAAAAAAATAAGTTCTTACAATTCGAATTGGAAATAACAAAAGTTCTAAGTATTAGCTGGTTATCTTGATTGAACTGAAAAGCCGTGGACTAAAAGATATATTAATTCTTTGTGCTGATTGTCTGTCAGGAATTAAAGAAGCCATTGCGGCAGATTTTCCAAAAACAGAATACCAAAGGTGTATTTATTGTACATCAGGTAAGAAATACCCTGAAGTATATTCCTGAAAAAGACAGGAAATCTTTCGCTGCGGATCTGAAGACAATTTACCAGGCTTCGGACGAAAAGAAAGCTTTGGCGGCCCTTGACCGAGTGTCTGAAAAATGGACGGTTAAATATTCGAATTCCATGAAACGATGGAAAAATAACTGGGACGCCGTT
>CAJFUS010000114.1 GCA_904420235.1 Candidatus Neoanaerotignum tabaqchaliae | reverse complement strand
ATGTTTAATGTGTTTAAGGAAAAATATATGGATTATGACATAATAATAAAAGCTGCGGCGGTGGCGGATTACAAACCGGCACATACAGCGTCAGAAAAAATAAAAAAGAAAGACGGAGACATGACAATAGAGCTTTGCCGCAATGAGGACATAATAAAATATATGGGACACGATAAGCGGAAAGGTCAGTTTATATGTGGTTTTTCAATGGAAACCCAAAACATGATTGAAAACAGCAGGGCGAAAATAGACAAGAAAAATATAGACATGATTGTGGCTAACAACTTAAAGCAGTCAGGAGCCGGATTTGGAACGGACACAAATATAGTTACAATAATAACCAAGGATGAGACGATACAGCTTGAGAAAATGTCAAAAGAAGAGGTATCCGTTAAAATACTTGATTTTATACTTAAGAAAAGGGAAGGCATCTAAAGGGGGTAGCATCATGATAGAAAGAGTAACACTTAAAATGCAGACGTATAATTATCTTAAAGAAAGGATAATAAGCGGCGAGATTAAGCCTGGAGAGCTTTATACCGAGCAGGGATTTGCTCAAGCCCTTAACATATCCAGAACACCTGTTAGAGAGGCCGTACTTCAGTTGGCCCATGAGGATTTTGTAACCATAAGGCCCAATAAGGGTTTTGTTGTTAGAGAGTACACACCGGAGGAAATAGAGCAATATTTGCAGGTGCGTACAGCTATTGAGGGATTTTGTGGAATGTATGCCGCTGATATGGCTGGAAGCGATAAATGGGAAAAGCTCATTAAAGAGCTGGAAGGTTATTTAAGTGATGAATATAAAATGACAACAAGCGCGGCTTCGCCTAAGGACTTTATGGAAAACGACACGAAATTTCATATGGCCATAGTAAGTTTCAGCGGCAATGAGCAAATGCTTAAAATAATGACTGACATGAGAAGCCGTATTGACAGGGTTGGTGTTAAATCTCTTGGTATGGATGGAAGAATGTATAATACATACAGAGAACATAAAGAAATTGTTAAAACAATAAAAGAAGGAAATAGGGCAGAGGTATATAAGGCCATAGAGTTTCATTTTGATACATGCAGGGCGTTAATGTCAGGAGGAAAGTAAAACAATTTCAAATATATTGTTGCATGTTACATGTTTGGTGTGATATAATCCTGTTGTAGCGATGTTAAAAGGGCTTGCATACAGGAGGGATAAAAATGAAAATAACGTCTGTTGAAACTGTGCAGCTTCCAAAACACCCAAGGCATTTGTGGGTTATTGTGCACACCGACGAGGGAATCAGCGGCATAGGCGAGGCCACTGACAAGGTTGAGCTTACAAAAACAGCTGTGCATAATTTTTGCGCCGAAATTATAATGGGAGAAAACCCACTTAACACAGAAAAGCTTTGGAACATGATGTATGACAGCGCCAACTACACCGGTTATATGGGAGCCGAGATGAGAGCAATGGGTGCCGTTGATATGGCTTTGTGGGATATAAAGGGAAAAGCGGCCAATATGCCGGTTTATAATCTTTTGGGCGGAAAAGCACAAGAAAGTCTTCGGGTTTATAACACCTGCATAAGCTATGGCGACATACGAGACAGAGAATGGTTTATGAAAGACGCCGGAGAGCTTGCCAAAGACTTGCTTAAAGACGGCATAAAGGCTATGAAAATATGGCCTCTTGACGGACTTTCATCTAAATATAACGGTCAATATGTAACAAGGGAAGAAATAAGAAAAGGACTTATGCCTTTTAAGAAAATAAGGGACGCTGTAGGCGACAAAATGGAAATAGCTCTTGAGTGCCATTCCCGCTGGAATCTTCCTATGGCCGTTAGAGTTGCCGAAGAGCTTGAGCAGTACGACCCTATGTGGTTCGAGGACCCTATCCCTGTTGACAACATAACGTGTTTTGCCAATTTAAGGAAAAAGACGAAACTTCCGATATTGGCAAGCGAAAGACTTGCCACAAAATATCAGTTTAGGGAGCTTTTTGAAAAGGACGCCTGCGACATAGCTATGTTTGACGTAAGCTATTGCGGCGGAATTACAGAATGTAAGAAAATAGCTGCTATGGCAGAAGCCTATCATATTCCGGTTACAACTCACAACTGCGGCTCACCTGTTATGACAATGGTTGTTTCTCACCTTATGATAAGCTGCCCTAATACAAACGGCATAGAAACAGTAAGGTCGCTTTATAAAACATTTGATATTACTGACAATGGCGTTGACATAAGAGACGGACATATTTATTTGAGTGACAGACCAGGTCTTGGAATAGCTCTTAAAGATGAGGTTTATAACGCCAAAGATACAATACATACAGTAACAAAAGAAGCGCAGCATAATCAGATGTTCGCTGTTACGGGCGACCCATGGGCACAGTCTCCGGGAGATGACAAAGCAGGGGTTATAATGCCGGAATAAATATTGAAAGATTAAAAGGATTGAAATAAGGGGTTGGGCCGGTTTAAAAGCCGGCCCTTTGGTGTTTTTAAGTCGTTTAAAAAATTTGACTTTTTATACTGAGTTATGTAAAATAGTATTTATAGTCCGCTTTTATTTTTGGAGGGATAGCTCAATGGACGATAAGGAATTTAAAAGAATGTCTTTGTATAATGAAAACTTACATCAAATGAATAATGACAAGTATAAAAAGTATAAGGTTGACAAAAACGAGAAGGAACCAAAAACAGCTATATGGTGGATGATTATGATATTTTGTGTTGTTTACGGCATACAAATTGTATACAACAATATTATTATGAATGGCGGACTTTGAGATACTGCAACGTGTTTTAGGCGAACACAAACAAAATATAATGTTTAGACTAATTTGAATTTAACGGCGTTAAGTCAAAAATAGTTTTTGGCTTAACGCCGTGCGCTTTGTATTAAAATATAAATTTCATATTAAAATGGGCGGAAAAAACAAAAATCGGCTTTAAAAAATTAAATTTAATTAAATGATAAACTTGTTGTTGTTAAATTAAACCTCTCGTTTTTTAATCTGTTCCTTTATGTTTTGAACAATAGCCTCCATCGGGTTTGGTCTTCCGGCGTTTATATATGCTCTT
>CAJFUS010000113.1 GCA_904420235.1 Candidatus Neoanaerotignum tabaqchaliae | reverse complement strand
GCATAGTTGGTATAATTTTGCCATGAAGACTCGTCTCCTTTCTGGGAGTACATTGTGTTTGTGGTAAAACCATTGTACCAGAAGGGATGACGGGTCTTCAACTTTCATTTAACTTTACAGTCCGCAATTTATGTATAAAGAGTAAAAAATATGATTTGCGGGAGATTTTTAGGCTGCATATTCTCTGTTTAAAAGATTTTATGTCTCGTATATGCAGTTTTTTAATTTATTATATGAATGAATGTACATAACCTTTGTGTAAGAACCAAATAAGAAACATCTTTATAATTGATGTATATTTGAAGTGGTTTGTGGAAGTTAAATTTTATATATGAAGATAATTAAGTAAATAAAGCATGGCGCCAAAAATTTGACGCGCATGCTTTTAAAAGTTGCAGAAAGTATTATGTTATTTTTTCTGAAATTCTTCCTCGCAATACACACAGCGGTATTTTCCGCTGGCCGTAAGTTTAAAAATATGGTCGCATTCCTGTTCTATGCTTGTTATACACCTTGGATTTGTGCATTTCATAACGTTTATAAGTGTATCAGGAAGAACAGGCTTTTCTTTGCGTACTATTTTTCCATTTTTTATATAGTTTATTGTTATATTAGGGTCAATATAAGCTATAACGCCGAAATTAAGATGCGACACGTCGCCCTCTATTTTTATTATGTCTTTTTTGCCGCTTTTTGAGCTTCTTACGTTTTTTAAAACCGCTACGCCGCATTCAAGCCCGTCAATTCCGGATATTTCGGCAAGTCTTCTGCTTGTGCCAGCTTTTATGTGGTCTATAACAACGCCGTTTTGTATCTCGTCTATGTTGAGCATTTTTTTCCTCCTTTAAGCTAAATTTAAAAGCTTTAATATAAGGGCTTCTCTCACATACATGCCGTTTTCGACCTGCTCAAAATAAGCCGCTCTTTTGTCGCTGTCAACATGAGTGTCTATCTCGTTTACCCTCGGAAGAGGGTGAAGAACCGCCATATCATCTTTGGCAAGCTGCATTTTTTCTTTTGTAAGTATGTAGCTGTCTTTAAGTCTTACGTAGTCTTCTTCGTTGAAAAAACGCTCCCTCTGAACACGGGTCATGTAAAGTATATCTAATTTAGGCAAGGCATACTCAAGAGATGATGTTTCCTCAAATTTTATGTTCTTTGGCTTAAGCACCTCGTTTATTATATAATCGGGAACCCTAAGCTCGTCAGGACTTATAAGAACAAAGGAGTTTCCGCTCCACCTTGAAATGCTTTTTATAAGGCTGTGAACGGTGCGGCCGAACTTAAGGTCACCGCAAAGGCCTATTGTAAGATTCTCAAGAGAGCCTTTGCGTCTTTTTATTGTTGAAAGGTCGGCCAATGTTTGAGTTGGGTGCTGGTGACCGCCGTCTCCGGCATTTATAACAGGTATTTCCGAAAACATGCTGGCGCGCATAGGAGCACCTTCTTTTGGGTGGCGAATAGCTGTTATATCGGCAAATTTGCTTATTACCCTTATGGTGTCAGCTATGCTTTCTCCTTTTGCCGCACTTGATGAGTTGGCACTTGAAAATCCTATAACGCTTCCTCCAAGATTAATCATGGCCGCCTCAAATGAAAGCCTTGTTCTTGTACTTGGTTCGTAAAAAAGAGTGGCTATTTTTTTTCTGCGGCATTTATCATGATATTTTTCGGGATTGCTTCTTATATCCTCGGCAAGGGCAAGAAGCTCTTCTGTTTCATCTTTTGTAAAGTCTAATGGATCAATTAAGTGACGCATGATATGACCTCGCTTATGTGTTTTGTATTTTACGGCGCAAGCCGTAGGCCAATGTTAATTATAAGTAAATTAATTATCCTTCACCAAAAGGCTTTTGTCAATAATTAGGCATAAGCAAAATAAAGGCCGAATAAGAATTTTCGGCCTTTAAACAGAAAGTATTGAGAAAAAGTATTAATTAGGTTTATAAATACAATAGCTTTAATTTGTGGCATTATATAAAATATTATGTGAAAATTATGGGAATGGATTATGAAAATATTGTGAATTGCCCCTTTAAATTAGAATGGTTAAAAATACCTTGATTTAATGGTTAATTTACATTATCATAAACTAAAAAGAATTTTGGATTTGGGAGGGTTTATTATGAAGCTTATATCTTTGAAAGACGAGCTTAAAAGAAACAGTTACCCGGGAAGGGGAATTATAATAGGAAAATCTTCAGACGGAAGCAAGGCTGTTGTAGCTTATTTTATAATGGGACGAAGTGTAAACAGCAGAAACCGTATTTTTGTTGAGGACGGAGAAGGGATAAGAACAGAGGCCTTTGACCCGTCGAAGCTTGAGGACCCAAGTCTTATAATATACGCTCCAGTACGGGTTCTTGGCAACAAAACAATAGTTACAAATGGAGACCAGACAGACACAATTTATGAACTTATGGACAAGCAGCAGACGTTTGAGCAGGCTTTAAGAACTCGTGAGTTTGAGCCGGACGGGCCTAACTATACTCCAAGAATATCAGGCATAATGCACATTGAAAACGGAACATATAACTATGCCATGTCAATACTTAAAAGCGACGACGGACGTCCTGAAAGCTGCGACCGTTTTACATTTGCCTATAACAACCCAATAAATGGCGAGGGCAGGTTCATACACACATATGAACGTGATGAAAATCCGCTTCCAAGTTTTGAAGGAGAGCCTGTAAGGGTAAATATTGAAGGCAATATTGACGACTTTGCCAACATGATATGGGATAATCTTAATGAGGATAACAAAGTTTCGCTTTTTGTAAGGTTTATTGATATAAAAACAGGAAAATATGAATCAAGAATTATAAATAAAAATAAATAAGGAGGCTGTGAAATGAAAGAGTTGGCGCTTAAATATGGGTGTAACCCAAACCAAAAGCCATCAAGGATATTTGTTGAAAACGGCGAACTTCCGGTTACTGTTTTAAACGGCAAACCGGGATATATAAATTTTCTTGACGCTTTAAACGGCTGGCAGCTTGTTAAAGAACTTAAGGAAGCCACAGGACTTCCGGCTGCTACATCTTTTAAGCATGTTTCACCTGCCGGAGCCGCTGTTGGACTGCCGTTAAGCGATACACTTAAAAAAATATATTGGGTTGATGATTTAGGGGATTTGTCGCCTTTAGCATGCGCTTACGCAAGGGCGAGGGGCGCAGACAGAATGTCGTCATTTGGTGATTTTATATCTCTTTCCGATGTGTGCGACGTGTCAACAGCAAACATCATAAAACGAGAGGTTTCGGACGGAGTTATAGCGCCTGGATTTGAGCCGGAAGCCCTTGAGATACTTAAAGAAAAGAAAAAAGGAAACTACAACATAATACAAATTGACCCTGATTATAAACCTGAGCCAATAGAAAGAAAACAGGTTTTTGGAGTTACATTTGAGCAGGGAAGAAACGAGCTTAAAATAAACTCAAACCTTCTTAACAATATAGTGTCAAAAAATAAGAATATTACTGAGCAGGCAAAAATTGATTTAATAATATCCCTTATAACGCTTAAATATACCCAGTCAAACTCGGTTTGCTTTGCTAAAGACGGACAGGCCATAGGAATAGGCGCAGGACAGCAAAGCAGAATACACTGCACAAGGCTTGCGGGAAGCAAGGCAGATAACTGGTTCCTCCGTCAGTCGCCTAAGGTTATAGGTCTTCAGTTTGCCGATTCCATAGGAAGGGCCGACAGGGACAACGCCATTGACCTTTATATTGGAGACGACTATATGGATGTGCTTGCCGATGGAAAATGGCAGAACATATTTAAAACTAAACCGGAAGTATTTACGAAAGAAGAAAAGACAGAGTGGCTTAGTGGACTTAAAGATGTGGCCCTTGGCTCTGACGCTTTTTTCCCGTTTGGCGACAATATAGAAAGAGCTTTCAGAAGCGGAGTTAAGTACGTTGCACAGCCGGGAGGCTCAATACGTGACAATCAGGTTATAGAAACATGCGATATGTATGATATGGTAATGTGTTTTACAGGAATAAGGCTTTTCCATCATTAATTATTACTTTATGAACGGGTTAAAAACGGCATGGATTGACTATGCCGTTTTATACTGTAAGGTGTATGGATTTTTCGATTGCAAAATATTGAATTTATTGCATTTATTGCATAAACTTTCGCGTTTAAAGACGCAATTATAAATTTTAATTATATAATTGGTTTTTATGATACTTTAATGCAAGCGGGGAGTGTATTTATAGTTTTAAATTAAAATGAAGTATATATAAACTGAAATATATTCTTAAATTGACAAAGTTTTTTATTTTATTTATAATTTATAAAAATTTTAATTAGATGGAAGTGGTGGAGGAAAAATAATGGAAAAATCGGTAACTGGCGCAAGCCAAAACAAAATGGGTACAATGCCTGTAAACAAGCTTCTTTTGTCTATGGCTATACCTATGATGATATCTATGATTGTTCAGGCTTTTTATAACATTGTTGATAGTATTTATGTTTCAATGTTAAACGAAAACGCTCTTACGGCGGTTTCTATGGCTTTTCCTGTGCAAAATATGATGATAGCCCTTGGCGCCGGCATAGGAGTTGGTACAAACGCCATATTGTCAAGAAGCCTTGGAGAGAAAAATCAAAGAGCCGCTGATGAAACGGCTATGCAAGGCATACTTTTAAGTCTTGTAAGCTTTGTGGCATTTTTAGTTTTTGGAATATTTGGGGCCGAGGCTTTTATGAGGTCTCAAACGAGCATAACCGAGATTTATGAGGGAGGAACATCTTATATAAGAATATGCTCGATTGTTTCAATAGGCATATTCTCTCAGTTTATATTTGAAAGACTGCTTCAAGCTACGGGAAGAACCATTTACACAATGTTTACACAGCTTGTAGGCGCTGTTATAAATATAATTTTAGACCCTATACTTATTTTTGGAATGTTCGGACTTCCTCAATTTGGGGTTGCCGGTGCGGCTTATGCCACTGTGGCCGGACAATGTACCGCTGGACTTTTGGCGCTTATTATAAATGTTAAAAGAAATACAGACATTAATTTTAAGCTTTCAAATCTTAAGCCGGATTTCAGAGTTATAGGCCGAATACTTGCCATAGGCATTCCGTCTATACTTATGTATTCAATAGGCTCTGTTATGACATACGCCATGAATAAGATACTTATAGCATTCACATCAACGGCTGTGGCCGTTTTTGGCGTATATTTCAAGCTCCAAAGCTTTGTGTTTATGCCTATATTCGGGCTTAATAACGCTATGGTGCCTATACTTGCTTTTAATTATGGGGCGAGAGAGGAAAAAAGAATACATAAAACAATACGTTTAAGCGTTATATATGCCGTAAGCATAATGCTTGTTGGCCTTGCCATATTCCAGATATTGCCGGACAAGCTGCTGCTTATGTTCAGCGCCTCTAACGATATGCTTGTTATAGGAGTTCCGGCGTTAAGGATAGTTTGTTTAAGCTATATTTTTGCTGGATTTAGTATTATAATAAGTTCTGTATGTCAGGCATTTGGTTTTGGTGTATACAGCCTTATAATATCAATAGTAAGACAGCTTATGGTGCTTGTTCCATCGGCCTATATACTGTCTAAAATAGGCGGATTAGGAACTGTATGGTGGGCTTTTCCAATTGCCGAGGTTGTGGCTGTTTTGTTAAGCGTATTCTTCCTTAAAAGGTCTCTTAAGAAAATTAATATTCATCATGTGGATACTGCGGAATAATTGAAAAGAGGGGTTTTATGACCACAAAGGATAAATTATTTTTTGTAAAATTTACAATAGGCTGCATTGTATTTATTATACTTGTTAGGTTTGTATTTTTAAACGGCCTTGATAAAAACAGTCCTTTTAAGAAAATAATAAGCGAGAACACTGGCATTGAGGAAACTAATGTGTTTTATACCAATGATGTTGGAAGCAGGCTTTTAGCGGCCTTTAGCGGGTCTGACGGTGAAATAGGGTATGCCGTGCTTAGCGATAATATGAGAGGAAGCTATAACTGTGAAAGCTATGAATTTATTTATAACGGCTCAAGGGTGATTAATGGAACTGCCGAAGACGATGATTACGCGTCAAGTGATGTTAAGTTGATGAGCGGCAGGACGCAAATAGACGGAAACGACTATACAATTATAGTTTCAAATATGGAGAATGTTGTTGAGGCTCAGATAACGACAACATCTCAGAATGAGGGATATGAACGAAACGACAGTGTTGATATAAGGCCGCAAAGTTTTTTAGCCTATGAGAATCCAGATTATGAAAACTATTCTCAAGTCATAGTATTTTGTGATGAGAACGGAAATGTGATTTACGAAATACGCAACTGAAAAGTTTATTAAACAGGCATGGCCGCCGGATTTCCGGCGGCCATTACCATGCTTTGTGCTTTATGATGTAAAGTCAAAATTTTATTCCGCAGTGCCAATGAATGGCTTTATATTAATGTTTAAAAATTATTACCGGCGATTATGATAGTGATTTTTATTTAAATTTCTTATTTGGTAATATAATACTTTTTGATTTAGGCAAAGCATGTATTTTTAAATTAAAAGCGGAGCTTTTAAATAAAACTGTTTTATTACAGCCTCTTTTGTTTGGTTAAGCAATTTAAATACACAGGCAGTCAGGTATTTTTGTACATGCTATGGCAAGGGAGCCGGGGCCTATATGACATGCTATGCTTAATGACAAGGGGTCGCAAGGGATTTTGTTTGCAGGGAATATTTCTTCTAATTCTTTTTTAAACCCTAACGCCTCGGTATTGTCGGTTCCGCTGTAGGCAACGTGTATTATGATGTTTTTATCATCACTGTTAAATCTTTCTTTTATATCTTTTAACATGGCGTCAACCATTATTTTTTTGGCCAGCTTTTTAGTTCTGGCTTTAGAGAACGAATCGAGCTTTTCGCCTTGTATTTGGAGTATCGGTTTTATTTTTAAAAGTGAAGCCAAAGCGGCGGCAGCTGGAGTTATCCTTCCGCCTTTTTTTAAATAGTTAAGCGTTTCAAGAGTTATATATATACTGGCATCAAATGCTGTTTTCTCAAGCTCCTGCTTTATTGAAAGACCGTTGGCGCCATTTTGGGCCATTTTAAGGGCGTCAAAAACCGACTGCTTTTGTGTAACGGATATTCGGTGATTGTTTACAACATGCACACGACCGTTAAAATCTGCCGAAAGCATAAGGGCTGTTTGGCAGGAACTGCTTAAACCGCTTGACATAGGTATGTGTACTATCTCATCATAATCATTCAACAGCTTGTCCCAACATTCAGTTATGTCTGATATGGAAGGCTGAGAAGTAGATATTTCAGCACCTCCGCTAAGCATTTCATAAAATTTTTCCTGTGTTAAATTTATATCTTCCTGAAACAGCCTGCCGTTTATTGTGAAAGGCATGGGTATTACGGTAATCCCCATGGCAGAGGCGCTGTTTTGTGTTATACCGCTGTTGCTGTCTGTTACAACGGCCGTTTTTCTCATTTTTCAACCTCCATAACATTTTAATATACGACAAATTATTTTGAAATTATATCACATGGGAAATGCTATAACAATTATTTGTTATATTAAAATTTTTACCGCTAAAAATAATATTTGCTGTAAGTATATTAATATTGTATAATATAATACAATATTTTTTAGTTAAGGAGGAGTTGCAATGGCATATAACAGGCTTTTTGAAACAGGCCGGATAGGAAATATAACAATAAAAAACCGAGGCGTAATGTCGCCTATGGGCACAGATTTTGCCGAATATGATGGAAGTGCCGGGGACAGGCTTATAAGTTATTACGAGGAAAGAGCCAAAGGCGGCATAGGCCTTATCATAACTGAATACTGCGGTGTTGATGATGTTGACAGTATACCGGCTGTAAGAAATTTAAGGGCCTCAAGGGATTACCACATATCCGGCCTTGAAAGGCTTACGGAGGCAGTGCATAAATATGGCTGTAAAATATTTGCCCAGCTTCATCATGGCGGAGCTACTTCAAAACCATCCTTAACAGGAAGGCAGTCAATATCATCAAGTGATGTTCCGGCAAATCCTTCTGCGCCAAGGCCAAGGCCAATGACAATAGAAGATATAAAAACAGTTCAAAATAAATTTATAGCCGCTGCTGTAAGATGTAAAAAGGCTGGCTTTGACGGCATTGAGCTTCATGGCGCCCACTCATATCTTATAGCGCAGTTTTTCAGCCCATACTTTAACAAGCGTACAGACCAATATGGCGGAAGCTTTGAAAACCGAATGAGGTTTATAAGCGAGATTATAGACGGCATAAGAGCAGAATTGGGAAATAAATTTCCAATATCAGTTAGAATATGCGGAGACGAAATGACTCCGGGAATGCTTACACTTGAGGATGGTATTGAAATAGGACTTTTTCTTGAAAGAAAAGGCATAGATGTGATAAACATATCAAACGGAAGTTCCTTAAACGGAAATGCCAACTGTGACCCATTTTCATACAAACCTGGCTGGAAAAAGCATGTGGCTAAGGCCTTTAAAGAAAACCTATCAATTCCTGTAATAGCTACAAACACAATAAAAAATCCGGATTTTGCCGAGGAATTGCTGGCAGAAGGAGTTTGTGATTTTGTTGGACTTGGAAGGTCGCAGTTTGCCGACCCAGAGTTTATGAATAAAGCAAAACAAGGCCGTCCGGACGAAATAAGACAGTGTATAGGGTGTATGTATTGCCGCGAAAGACTTTTAGGAAGCGATATGCCCGTTATGTGTACAGTAAATCCAAGACTTGGCTGCGAATATATTTACCACGGATATAAAAAAGACGGAAACGAAAAACCCATAGCCGTTATAGGCGGCGGGCCAGCCGGAATGGAGGCGGCAATAGTGCTTGCCAAGAGGGGCTTTAAGGTTACTTTATTTGACAGAAATGGAAAGCTTGGTGGAACGGTTAACACAGCAAGCAAGCCGCCTTATAAGGATATACTTAATACTCTTATAAAAACAATGGAAACTGAAATAAGAAAACTTGGAGTTACAACTGTTCTTGGAAGAGAAGCCACTCCTGATGACATTAAAAAAATTAATCCATGCGCTGTGTTTTTAGCTACGGGAGCAGAGCCAGCCATACCGGATATTCCAATGGCACCTGGCATGACATGTACGGCTGAAGATGTGCTTAACGAGAAGATTGAACTGAATGGAAATATTCTTATAGCCGGAACCGGAATGACAGGTCTTGAAACAGCGGAAACACTGCTTGAAAGAGGAAAACATGTGACGCTTGTGGGCAAGTTGCCTAAAGCCGGTGAGGGAACTTATGCTGTTATACTTAACGATATAATGGACAGAATAAATAAATATTCACCTCAGATAATATCGGGTCACAGAATTATTGAGATTAAAGAGGGCTGCGCTATTGTAAGAAATACCAAAACAGATGAAGTTAAAAAAGTTAACTGTGACAAGGTTGTTTTAGCAGTAGGCATAAATCCGCCAAAAGAGGTTATAAATGACTTTAAAGCGCACTTTAGCAACATTGTTGTGATAGGTGATGCTAAAACCGGAGGAAGGATACATGACGCAATTAAGGACGCGTTTATAAGGGCTTTCGCTTGGGAAAATGAAATTTTTGATTAATAGGCATACAACAAAAAACGGCCATAATTTATGGCTGTTTTTTTATTGTATAAAGGTATTCTTTTGATTATTATTACATACTGTAAGAATTTTTATTTGTTAGTAAACAAAGAGGACTATTTATAATAATTAAAAAATAACTGTAACAGTTGTTCCAATTTTATTCAATGGTTTGAGAGGTTGTTGTTGATTCAATATTGGAATTTTCTTGATTTATTTCCTTCAAGCTTTCTATGGCTAACTTCTGAGCTTCTATATTTTCGTTATATATTTCCTCAAGTCCTGTTATGGTATATATATAATAGGCTTCCGGCATGTCAATATAGGCTATAAAGGCCTTTGAAGTAACTTCACCCTGCTCTATGATATATGAGTAAGCTGCCGTTTTTGACGCTCCTTCAATTTTTATGGTTTCTTCTGTGCCGTCTATGCCAAATTGGGCCAACGTTGACTGATAATAGGCGTTTTCTACACTTTCTATGTCGGGATATGCTGCAAGGGTGCCTTCTGATTTGGGAAGAGACTGCACCAAAATAGTGAACGACTGGTCGGAATTGTCAATTACTATGCTGTAATCATTAAGCATTGATGTGGCGTCCGTGTTCCAGCCGCCTTCAATTACCGGAACATTTATGGAGAAGGTTTCTGCATTGTTTGTGAAACGTTCCTCCTGATTTATTGAAGACGAGATATTTTCTGATGATTGACTATCCGAGTTTACGGAACATGCAGAAAAAGAAAAACATAAAGTTAAAGCTGCGCATGTTTTAGCGAATATTTTTAATTTTTTCATATTAAACACTCCAAATTATTACTTTGTTGTATAACTTTATCTAATAAAATAAAAAATCTACTTTAATTTTTAAAATTCAAGCGAGCTAAGATTATATGTTATTTTCTTAATTGTGAAAATTATGTTGTTTCACTGCTTTTTATACTGGATATTATTATATTAGATAAAATGTTCCAATTCAATATAATTAATTTGAAGGCTTAAAAATAAGTGATTTAAAATTTATTATAGATAATCGGAGTATAAATTTTACAAAAATATTAATTAACAGATAAAATCTTAACCTATATTGTGGTTGATATTGAAGAGCTTGATTAAATTTTATTGTGGAAATATTTCTATAACACAAAAAAGACGTGACTAATGTCACGTCTTAAAAAATGCGTGTTTGAATTCCTGCTGTTTTCCACAGCTTTGTTAAAAGTTACAGTTGTGAAATTATTCGGCAGATGTTGAACCATCAGCCTCTTGTGATGAGGAAGGGATAATCTCAACTTGAATTCCGTCAGAATTGCTGTCAACAGATACGCCTGATTCTGAGTCAGTCGCACTGTCAACAGATTCCTCTGATGAAGAAGTTTCTGTGTTTGAAGTTTCCTCGGAAGAAACAGTTTCAGTGCCAGTAGTTTCATCAGATGATGTTTCACTACCTGTTGCTTCTTCAGAAGACGATGTTTCATTATCTGTAGTTTCAGCTGAAGAAGATATTTCGGCACTTGTTGATGTTGAAGCACTGCCTGATGTTGTGTCTGAATTGCTTGAGCAAGCGGCAAAAGATAAGCACATTGCCATAGCAGCGCTCACAGCGAGAATCCTTTTAAATTTTGTCATTTTTAGCACCTCTCAGTTATGTACTTGTGTTTTGTTGGCTGTAATATTATTAAATTTTTTACAGCATGTTTTATTAACGGGATTATATTAGCACTAAAAAATAGTTGTGTAAAGTGCGATATTGATTTCTTAATAATTTATTTACAATTATCATCGTATTATATAAAATATATGTAAAATATTAGTGCAAAACACTATAAAATATTAATTAATAGTAAAATATTTGGCTAAAAAATGTTAAAAATAAAAATTAAAATTTAACATATTATGTCTAAAGTATATAAATTTAAGATTGAAATTTTTAAAAAATAAAACGTGTATTTTTTATCTTAATTAAAATAAGATTGTATAAATACACGCAATTTTTAAGAAATATTTTATTTTTTTATAATAATATCGGATAAATTGGCGAATTGCTCAATGCTGAGGGCCTCCCCGCGTATTTTATGGTCAAGGCCGACTGCCGTAAATATTTCGGCAAGCTGGTCTTTTGACAGATTGAAACCTCCAATGTTAAAAATACTGTTTAAAAGAGTTTTTCTTCTTTGACCAAAGGCGCATTTGATTATTTTAAACATTGTTTCGGGTGATTTTACCGGTATAGGGTTCTTTTTGGGAGTAAGGGTTATAACAGCGCTGTCAACATTGGGCCTTGGCATAAAGCATGACGGCGGCACTATAAAATTTATTTCCGCATCACAGTAATATTGAACGGCAACTGAAAGAGCGCCGTAATCCTTACTGTTTGGTTTTGCCTGCATGCGGTCGGCAACCTCTTTTTGAACCATAACCGTTATACTTTCTATGTTAGCCCGCTTTTCAAGAAGCTCCATTATTATAGGTGTTGTTATGTAATATGGAAGATTAGCGGCAAGCTTTGCGGTTTTTTCGCCTAAACGGTTTATTAATCCGTTTATATCAACCTTTAATATATCTTGATTTATTATTTCAACATTATTGTATCCGGCAAGGGTTTCGTTAAGAATAGGAATAAGGTTTTTGTCAATCTCAATAGCGCACACTTTTTTGGCGCTTTCGCATAAAAACTGCGTAAGACTTCCTATTCCTGGGCCTATTTCTATAACAAGGTCATCTGATGTTATTTTTGAGGCCGATACTATGTTGGATAATACATTTTGGTCTATAAGAAAATTCTGTCCAAAGTTTTTTTTAAAGTAAAAGCCATATTTTTCAATTATTTCTTTTGTTTTTATTGGAGTTGATATTTTATCCATTTATTTTATCTCATTTCCATAAATAAATCGTGAATTATATTGCCAATTTAAGTGTGACATAAAAATTGAAAGGTCACATGTATAGGTAATTATAATTACGCCGCAATATATTTGTCAAGCGGCATAATAGGCGGACTTAAGCATATATTTTTTATAGACGGGATATACGGACACTATGTTTAAAAAACAGGGGGAATTATTATATGAGTATAAAATACGGCAGAAGCATGATTTCCATGAATGAGGGCAAAACAGCGATATTTGTTGATATAAATGAAATGGCTGTGAGTTTAAGGGTAATAGGAGGGGGAATAGAGCATGGGCAGAATGTCTATCTTATAGTAAAAAAGGACGGAACCAAAAGGTATATAAATATGGGACAGGCCGAAAAGAGAGCTCTGAGCGACAAAGCAAATATAATTAAGGACGATGAAAGACTTATTGGAGCCGCTTTAGGACGTATTTCCGAAAACGGCGCTCCTTTGGCAGGCACCTTTGAGGGATACATTGAGAATGAACGGGAAAAGAATAACAACGCTGAGCCTAAAAACGAAAAACCTGTTGAAATGGGGGTGAAAAAAGAAACGGAAACTAATATTTTAAAGAATGAATCTGAAAAACCGGAGCCGAAAACAAAAGTTTCAGGGTCAGAGGCAACAAATAATTCATTTGATAAAGAAGAAAGCAACATATCGGCGGCAGAAGCGGCAACGGATTTAGAAGAAAACTTGGTTAATAAGGCTGAGGAAGACGCCTATATGGAGGAAAAAGATTTTAAGAAAGAGGAAGAAAATAAAGAATTAGAAAGTATTTCTGATATTGAAAGCATTGTTAAAGATTTTAATGAAAAAAACGATGATGTAAAGTATGATGAAATAAAGGTGCATAATACATTTAAAAGCATAATGGATAATTTTGAAAAGCAAATGGGAGAACTGCAAAGGGCAGGGGTGTTGTCCGCTGAGGAAGTGGCCAGAATATATGGCAATGACAGTGATAATAAAAATGAAAACACAATAGAAGATGAAAATGACAGCTTTATACGAAATGATATAGACTATATTTTCAGTGTTAACGAAAAGCTGGAGCCATTTAACGACAGTATGTATGACTGGGTAAGAATATGCATGGACGAGTTATGGGCATTAAATATTCAGCCATTTGAAGTTGTTAACCCTTTTGTTATGACTTCCGATATAAAATATGGTCATCTTATGCTTGGAAGGCACATAGTTAAAAAGAACATTGTTCTTGCTGTTCCGGAGAAATTCAGCAGAGAAGACGTTAAAACCGCATATGACTATGGTTTTAAAGATTTTTGGAGATGCGGACAAAAAAACGACGGCAATATTTTTGGATATTGGATTAAGAATTTAAAATAACAGGCTTGTTAAAAGACATTTTGGATAGTATTATATTAAATATTGCGTAAATATATAGTATATTGCTATCCGGAGGAGATATTGATGAGAGTAAGAAAAAAGGCGTGGACAGAAGCGGAGTATGTAAACAACCCTCACCTTGTTCATAACCCGAGAGAATTTAAAGGCAGGTGGAATGAGGTTTTTGGAAATGACAAACCTATATATGCCGAAATTGGCTGTGGAAAAGGAAGGTTTATATCTCAGAGCGCTGCTGCTAATGAAAGTATAAATTTTGTGGGTGTTGAAAGACAGTCTACAATAGTGGCTACGGCGGCAAGAAACGTTGGGGAAGCACAGAATGTGCGGCTTATACACGGCGATGTGGAAAATCTTCTTGAGTTTTTCGCTCCTGGTGAAATTAAAAGGCTTTATATAAATTTTTGCGACCCTTGGCCAAAGAAAAAATGGTATAAAAGGCGTCTTACATACAGAGCTTTCCTTGAAAAGTATAAAGAACTTTTTGGCGGTGAGGGTGAAATATTTTTTAAAACTGACAACACGGTTCTTTTTGAGTTTTCGCTTAACGAGTTCTGCGCCGACGGCTGGAATTTGTCAAACATAAGCCTTGACCTTCACAAAAGTGATTTTGAGGGAAATATAATGACAGAGTATGAGGAAAAATTCTCAAGCAAAGGATTCCCGATTTACAGACTTGAGGCGAGATGGAAAAATAGTTGAGTTTTAAGAGATAGTACTACTTTTAAAGATAATATCAATACTTCCTTGAAAAAACGGCGCCTTTGTAGTAAAATTTTTTTGAGGTGGAAATATTATGATTAAAAAAGGTCGTGTTTTATCCGAGAATGTCGCAGAGGAAATACTGTCGATGATAAATTTTGAAAAGCGTTTTCTTCCGGGCTCAAGGCTGCCTAACGAGACGGATTTCTCGAATGAGCTTAACGTAAGCCGAACTACATTTAGAGAGGCCGTTAGGATACTTGTTGACAGGGGTGTGCTTGTAATAAAACGTGGAAACGGCACATTTGTGAATAGCGACTATGACGGAAGCGATACGGCTGAAATAAATAAAATAGCTAAAAATGGAATGTCTGAAAGAGACCTAAATGAGATACGCCTTTTTATAGAGCCTGAGGCGGCCTATTTGGCTGCCATAAGAGCTACTGAAAGTGAGATTAAAAGAATGTGCGCCTGCTGTGAGGAACTGGAGCATGTTTTAAGAACGGGAAATACAGAGGAACGGCAGAAGGCGGAGCAAAAATTTCACCTGTCAATAGCAAATTCAGTGCACAATGAGTTTATGGACAGGCTTATGCCAGTGCTTTTTACGGCTATAGGTCAAACAATGCTTGTCCTCTCAAAAGATGATGCCCTTTGCCTTGAGGGAATAGGCGACCATAAGGCCATAATGGAAAGAATAAAAAAACGTGATTCTGACGGTGCAAGAACAATAATGAGATTTCATATTTTGAGAGGACTTATGGTTCTTGAAAACGAAAAATAAATTTATAGAAACACATCAAAAGATAGAGAGCTTTTGATGTGTTTTTTGTATAGTTTTTTTATTGACTTATGTAGCAAGATGTATATATAATAAAATACATAATATTAATTATAAAAAACAGATGTCTTATTAATTTGTTAGATAATATCTATTTAAACAGCCCCCACCCACACTCCCTGACCTAAAAAAGGTTATTGTGTGAAAAACAAAAGCCTGTGATGTATCACAGGCTTTTTTCTTGTGATTTTGTTTGTATTTACTTTAATTTAACTGTTTATATATTAAAAAACGTTTGATAAGATGTTTTAAGAAACATAAGACAAGAACAAAAAATAAGAATATATATTTTTTAAATTAAAAG
>CAJFUS010000112.1 GCA_904420235.1 Candidatus Neoanaerotignum tabaqchaliae | reverse complement strand
CATGCCAAGCGGCAAAATATGAATGATTCCCGCTTAAATCGAAACCGCGGACCACTTAAAAAATTAAAGAATAGTGACAATAACCGGCGCTGTTAAACAAAAATCTAAATAAATCCAATTTTTTGAAAAAATATATTAAGAGAGGCAGAGAAGGCAAATGGGAGAGATTGACTTAACAAAATACGGCATTACAGGAACTGTGGAAATTGTTTATAATCCCTCATACGAGCTTTTGTTTGAGGAAGAAACAAAGCCGGGCCTTGAGGGATATGAAAAAGGTCAGGTAAGCGAGCTGGGAGCCGTAAACGTAATGACCGGCATATACACCGGCCGTTCTCCAAAAGACAAATTTATAGTTATGGACGAGAACTCAAAAAACACCGTATGGTGGACGTCCGAGGAGTATAAAAACGACAACCACCCTGTTTCGGAAAAGTCGTGGGAAATATTAAAAAACATCGCCCTAAAAGAGCTTTCAAACAAAAAGCTGTATGTTGTGGACGCTTTCTGCGGCGCCAACAAAGACACCCGCATGGCTATACGCTTTATTATGGAAGTGGCGTGGCAGGCGCATTTTGTAAAAAATATGTTCATTGAGCCTTCTCAATATGAGCTTGATAACTTTGCGCCGGATTTTGTTGTTTACAACGCCTCAAAAGCGAAGGCTGAAAATTATAAGGAGCTGGGGCTGAACTCCGAAACGGCCATTGTGTTCAATATCACAAGCCGAGAGCAGGTTATACTTAACACCTGGTACGGCGGCGAAATGAAAAAGGGCATGTTCTCTATGATGAACTACTATCTGCCTTTAAAGGGAATAGCCTCAATGCACTGCTCCGCCAACACCGATATGAACGGAGAGAACACAGCCATATTTTTCGGCCTTTCGGGAACAGGAAAAACAACACTTTCCACCGATTCTAAGCGTCTGCTTATTGGCGACGACGAACATGGCTGGGACGACAGCGGAATTTTTAACTTTGAGGGCGGCTGTTACGCCAAAGTTATCAACTTAGACAAAAACTCAGAGCCTGACATTTACAAGGCCATTAAAAGAAACGCCCTCCTTGAAAACGTAACATTGGATGAGAACGGAAAAATCGACTTTACCGACAAAAGCGTTACGGAAAATACCAGAGTATCATACCCAATTAACCACATTAAAAACATTATGCGCCCCGTTTCGGCCGCGCCGGCTGCAAAAGAGGTCATTTTTCTTTCGGCCGACGCTTTCGGCGTACTGCCTCCTGTTTCAATACTCACTCCCGAACAGACACAGTATTACTTCTTGTCGGGATTTACGGCAAAGCTCGCCGGAACCGAACGCGGAATAACCGAGCCTACTCCTACATTCTCGGCCTGTTTCGGTCAGGCGTTTTTAGAGCTTCACCCAACTAAATACGCAGAAGAACTGGTAAAAAGAATGCGTCAAAGCGGCGCCAAGGCCTATTTGGTTAACACCGGCTGGAACGGCACCGGAAAACGCATATCCATAAAGGATACCCGCGGCATTATTGACGCCATATTAAACGGCGATATTTTAAATGCCCCAACAAAAAAAATCCCCTATTTCAATATAGAGGTTCCTTTAGAGCTTCACGGTGTTGACAGCAATATACTGGACCCCCGCAATACATATAAAGACGAGTCTCAATGGGAAGCCAAAGCAAAAGATTTGGCCTCAAGATTTATAAAAAACTTCTCCAAATACGAGGGAAATCCGGCTGGAAAGGCTCTTGTCTCAGCCGGCCCACAGCTGAATGACATATAAAAGCAAAGTCCATAGTATTGAGGCTTTAAACTCATCGCAGCTGAAAATTACAAGAGCAGGCCCCTGATATGCCACAAAAGTTAGACCAGAAATCTAACTATCATGAGCGGACAGAAGTCTGCTCTTTTTATGAAAATTTTTATCTATAAAAAATATATATCAAAAAACTCCTCTAAGTCAGTTTTAAAGTCCTAATAAAAACTTAAGCGGCGGTCTTCAACAGATTGCCGCCCTTTTTAATATTGCTTGTTTTAATATTTTCCTGACATTTAATATTTAAAGGCTGCTTTTTAAATAAAAAACTTACTTAATGCTACTTTTTCGGCCTCCTTTAAAATCCGCCTGTTCCAAAAACCTGTTTTAATTCTCAATCAACACTGCCTATAATCTTGGCCGGAACTCCGCCTGCAATGGCCCTTTCCGGAATGTCCTTTGTAACAACGGCTCCCGCGGCCATAACAGCCCCGTCGCCTATTTTAACGCCCTGTAGAATTGTGCTGTTGGAACCTATCCACACGTTTTTGCCTATAATTATTGGCGCCGGGTGAAGACTGCTTCTTTTTTCTGGCGCAAAATCGTGATTGAGTGTGGCCAAAACAACATTATGCCCAATAAGAGCGCCGTCGCCTATATAAATTCCGCCTTGGTCCTGAAATTTACAGCCCATATTAATAAACACGTTTTTACCTAAATGTATGTTTTTTCCGCAGTCCGTATAAAACGGCGGAAAAAGCCCAAAGCTCTCGTCAACAGGCCGGCCTATAAGCTTTGAGAAAAGCTCTCTTATTTCCTCCGGCTCATGATATTTACCGTTCAGCTCCGACGTTATTTTCATAGCCTCAAAGCTGAGTTTTGTCATAAATTTATGGGCCTCCGACCCACCCTCGACGGTTTCGCCCTTGTTAAGAATATCCAAAAATTCATTAAGCTCCATAAATACCACCCTTCTTATAAAATCATATTTCAAACGCAAACAGTCTTGATATTTTTTAAATGCCGTACAGCCGCGCCGCCTCTTTTTTAACGGGCACACGCTTCTTGCAATACTTTAAATTTAAAACGTCTTTTTTCTGTTGGTTAAGAAAATCCCAAATTTTTTAAGAATATATGCCTTAAACTGGCGCAAACTTAAATGCCATCACTATTATCAGCCAAGAAACTTTTTGTTCACGGCATTTCATAATAATATAAAATTTCAGTTTTCAATCTCGGCATAAATTTTACTAAGGTTCTCGCAAAAAAGCCGCGGCAACATATATATGAAACAGCGGCTTTTTATAAATTTTAAACTGTTTAAAACTAAAAAATACTTTTATGTTTTAAATATTTTTTAAATTATAAACTTACTGTCCAAGCTTTTCCGAAAAATCCTTCATGGCCTCGGATATTTTTATCTGCTGCGGACATACGGCCTCGCAGCTTCGGCAGCCTATGCAGGCGCTTGGCCATTTTTCTTTGGGAACAGCCATAAGTGCCATTGGCGCTATAAAATTAAACGTTCCGCCCGTAAAGCAGTGTTCATTGTAGAGAGATAAAAGTGACGGTATATCAAGGCCTTTAGGACAGTGGCTCACACAGTAGTGGCAGGCTGTGCATGGCAAAGCCGTTTTGCTTATCATGCCGTCGGCTATACTCAAAATAGTATTCATTTCCTCATCATTAAGAGCCTTGTTTTCATCAAATACCAATATATTTTCCTTAAGCTGTTCCAAATTTGACATGCCTGAAAGAGTAACCACAACCTCCGGCAGTGACTGAAGAAACCTAAATGGCCAAGCGGCTGTTTTTTCATCGGGCCTTAAAGATTTAAGCCTATCAACGTCGCTTTCGGCAATATCAATAAGCTTTCCGCCGCGCAAAGGCTCCATAACCCAAACAGGTATGCCGTATTTTTTAAGCAGCTCAACCTTACCCTTGGCGTTTTGGAAAGACCAGTCAACATAGTTAAGCTGAATTTGGCAAAACTCCATTTCACTGCCATAGGCCTTTAAAAAACGCTCCATAACGTCAATTCCGCCGTGGGCAGAAAATCCGAGGTGCTTTATTCTGCCGTTTTCCTTCTGCTTAATAAGATAGCTGAAAATGCCGTGCTTCTCGTTGGTATAATCGTCTATGTTCATTTCGCACACATTGTGGAACAAATAAAAATCGAAATACTCAACGCCGCACTTTTTAAGCTGCGCCTCAAAAATCTCCTCCACTTTGTCCATGTTTGAAAGGTCATATCCGGGAAATTTGTCAGCTAAAAAGTAACTGTTTCTTGGATATTTTGAAAGGGCCTTTCCCATAACTTCCTCGGAGTGTCCGTTGTGATAGCCCCATGCTGTGTCAAAATAATTAACGCCGTTTTTTATGGCGTAATCAACCATTTTCTCGGCGGCCGATACGTCAATTTTAGAATCGTCACCGTCAATAACAGGCAGACGCATAGCTCCCATTCCTAAAGCCGACAGCTTTAAACCTTTAAAATCCTTATAAATCATATAAAAATTCTCCCTTCCAAGTTAAAAACCGTTCTATAATTCGCCAACAACCAACAGCCCCGCCGATTTTATAAACGGCTTTCGCCCAATCGGGCAGTAACCCGTTCTGCCGGTTAAAGGGCTTTAAATTATGGCGTATAAATTAAGTTTAACATTAATATCCGTTTTAAAGTATACATTTTAAAAAATAAAATATCAAATGCTTATATCAAATAAAAATAAATGCTTTACAGGCATATAAAAACTGATATACTTTTACTCAAAGGAGGCGTTTTTATGGAAATAAGAGTTTTAAAATATTTTCTTTCGGTGGCAAACTACGAAAGCATATCACAGGCTGCCAAAGCCCTGCATATAACCCAGCCTACATTGTCAAGGCAAATTATGGAGCTGGAAAAAGAGCTTGGAACAACGCTTTTTTCACGAGGCAAAAGAAGCAAAAAAATAGTCCTCACGCCCGACGGACTTCTTCTTAAAAAAAGAGCGCAGGAAATTGTGGACTTGGCCGACAAAACAAAAGCCCAGTTCGACCCAAAAAACTCCTATACAAGCGGCGACGTTTATATAGGCGGAGGAGAAACAAAGGCCATGAGCGTTGTGGCAAGGGCATCCTTAGACCTTAAAAAACAACGGCCAAATATACGCATTCACATTTTCAGCGGAAATGCCGACGATGTAACCGAAAGGCTTGACAAAGGAATTCTTGATTTCGGCCTTTTAATAGGCCCTGCCAAAATAGAAAAATACGACTATTTAAAACTGCCTTTAAAAGATACCTGGGGCCTTCTTATAAGAAAAGACAGTCCCTTGGCCAAAAAGGATTTTATAGTTCCAAATGATTTAAAATCGCAGCAGCTTCTTATGTCGCGGCAGGAATTGTTCCGAGGCAAAATAGCCGATTGGTTCGGCGATGATATAGATTCAATAAAAATATCCGCCACATATAACCTTATTTATAACGCCTCCATTATGGTGCAGGAGGGCATGGGCTGCGCCCTTTGTCTTGACGGCCTTGTGAACACCGCCGGAAACAGCAGTCTTTGTTTCAGGCCATTTAAACCTATTCTTCAATCAAGTATTTATATTGTGTGGAAGAAACATCAGGTGTTCTCAAAACCGGCAGAAGAATTTCTTGAGGCTATCAAAAAACAAATATCCGTATAAAGTCATAATTTACATTCTGCATCATTTTAAAACCGCGGCTGAAGTCTGCATATATGCTCTGTTCATAGGTTTTTAATGCCTTTTACTTCTGTTAACTGGCTATATAACGCCGAAAATACTTATTTTTTCCGCACGAAAACTGAATTTTTATATATACCGGCAATTAATTTTTTTAACTTGGACATAATCACTAATTTTTATACGCATCAAAAAAGACGGAGTATATGCACCGTCTTTTATAATTTTAAAATACTTTCGCCAATTCGCTCATATATGTCAATATTTTGGGTAATTATAAAAATAAATTAAGCCTTCAAACCGCTTGTCAAGCCTGCTCTGCCGACTATTTGCTTCGCAAATATGCTCATAACCAACGCCGCCTTCTGCGCCTCTAAAATCATTACTGATTTTAGCACAGCTCATTGCGGAGCTGCTGTTGGTTATATTTTAAAACTGTTTATAGCTTCCGCCATATATTCCATATCTTCTTTTGAATATCTTTGGTCTATTGGAAAAGATATTATTTCTTTGCCCATTTTGGCTGTTTTGCCTATATCCTTAACAGGTTTATAAAAATGTGTTTTCCACAAAACCGACGGATATATGTTGAAATTCTCCACAAGATAATTCCACATCTCATCCCTGTATTCACAATACATTGGCATATTAAAAGGACACTCATTCGGACTTCTTTCGCTAATAGCCTGACGCAGATAAGGCGATTTAATAAGCGTTCTTAGATATTTTTCGTTTTCGCGGCGCTTTTCAATCATAGGATATATTTCGTTGCATTTATACACAAACTCTGTAAAATCGCTCATCAAAAACATCTCGTTGTTGTCGCCGTAATAATTAAGCTCTTCCTCTACCTTTGCGAATAAATCCGCCACATAACTTACTGGGCAGTCAATCAGGTCTTTTATAATCATAGATTTAAGAATCTGCGGATAAAGTTTGTCGTCCTGCTTGCAGTCTTTTTTAAGTCCGCTTATATCAATTTTATCAAGGGATTTTTTTGAGTATATAACGCCGCCGTCAGGCACGGCAAACCACTTTCGTATTGATGAAAGACAATAGTCTCCAACCTTTGGCTCTCCTGAATATATACTTTGGGTGTTGTCTTCAATAACTATAAGGTTATGTTTTTCTTTAATCTCTTTAACTCTTTGGGCGTCGGAATCGCTCATAAAACGGCCGAAATAGTTTGTTATATAAAGCCCCTTTGTGTCCTTGGTTATTTTTTTCTCCAAGTCCTCAAAATCAATGGTAAAATCTTCGTTAACGGCATAAAACACCGGTTTAACCCCGCAGGAAAAGCCGTATATAACGGCAAAGCACGAAAACGCCGGAACCAGCACTTCACTTTCTGCCACAAGCTGGGAAATCAGTTTTATGCAGCTTCTTCCGCTGTCAACATAAATACAGTTATAATCCTTAAGATAATTAAAAACATTGTCTTCTTTAAGAGTTAAGCGACGAACCTCGAGATTGAAATCATACCCCATAGTGCGCATATAAATCCCTCCCAAATGCCTGTTATCTTTAGTAAAATTGAAACTTATCAAAAATATCTTCCTAAATTAATATAATCAATATATGAATGAATAAAAATACAGCCTATACTCTTTATTTTTTACATATAAAAATTCACGCACTGTTTATATTCTCGTTCACATATTATCACAACTAAACAATTTCATTATATCACATTTTATACAAAATTCAATATATTAACATATATTTTTTATAATTTATTATCCTAAAATATAATTTTTATAATATTAATAATATTTTTTTATAATTTATGCACAATTTAATTTCAATGTCCTTTCTGCTGTCAAAACACAACCTTAGTGTAAATTTTTATATGTTGCTGTAAATAATATTATTAATATTCCTTGTCATATTAAAATTTAAACCAAGTCTTGGCTCGCCATAATGAAAATATTTTAAATTTTTTTGCGCCTTAAACAATTTCGGACATGAAAAAACCGCCGGTTAATAAAAACAGGCGGTTCCTTACAATTAATTTTTTATATTTTGCTGTCTTCCGTAAATTTTACGTCCTTGTTTAAAACAATAATATTTTCAAAATCAGGCTTTTATGTCTGTTTCATACATATATTTTATAAGCTCAAGTATTTTGCTTGAATATCCCCACTCGTTGTCATACCAAGCTATAAGCTTAACAAAATTGTCGTCAAGCATAATTCCGGCTTTCTCATCGAATATGCATGTGTTTGTTTCGCCCTTCATATCGGAAGACACAACGTCATCGTTTGTGTATGCCACAATGCCTTTCATATATGTTTCGGAGGCTTCTTTTATGGCATCGCATATTTCCTGATATGTGGTGTTTGTTGAAAGTCTTGCAGTAAGGTCCACAACAGAAACGTCATTTGAAGGTATCCTGAATGACATACCTGTTATTTTTCCCTTAAGCGAAGGTATAACCTCGGCGCAGGCCTTAGCGGCTCCCGTTGTTGATGGTATTATGTTGTTAAATACGCTTCTTCCCGTTCTTCTGTCTCTTCCGGCTCTGGCGTCAACGGCTTTTTGCTTTGCCGTTGCGGCGTGAATTGTTGACATAAGGGCCTGTTCTATGCCGAATTTATCCTGAATTATTTTGGTAAGGGGCGCTAAGCAGTTTGTGGTGCATGAGGCGTTTGACACAACATTATACTCCGGCTTATACTCTGTGTGGTTTACGCCCATAACAAAAGTAGGAGTAACTTTATCTTTTGACGGGGCTGATATTATAACCTTTTTGGCTCCTCCTACAAAGTGAGCGGCGGCTTTTTCGCTTGTGTTGTAAACTCCCGTTGACTCTATTATGTACTCGGCTCCGCATTTGCTCCACTCAATTTTAGAGGCGTCGCTTTCTGAAAATACTGTTATTTTTCTGCCGTCGGCTATAATTCCGTCCTCGGCGGCCTCCAGCTTTCCGTTATATCTTCCAAAAACGGAATCATATTTAATCATATAAATCATATCTTCCACATTGGCGTTTCTAAGATTTATGCCGCAAAGCTGAAACTCTTCTGGTTTTTCCATAATAAGTCTAAAAACAACCCTGCCTATCCTGCCAAATCCGTTAATTCCCACTTTAATAGCCATTATATAACGCTTCCCTTCTCCGTAATAAATTTACTATTTTTATTTACATGTTAACTATACAAAATAACGGGTTATATGTCAATACAGATACAAAAATTAATACAAAAAACATTCCGTTTAAAAATCTTAAAAAATTTTAAATTTAAACTTAAGCAAATATAAAATTCATTTTATTTCATTTATTTTTATAATATTTGTCAAAAAATATGTTATTAATAAAATATATCATCAATATATTAATTTATGATTTACCAGCATAATAAAAATTCTTTTAACTGTGTTTTTTTCTATTAATTGGCAAAATCATACGAAAAAAACTAACTGAATTTAATATTTTATTGCCAAATAAAAAAATAGCATTTTTTTTACTTTTTCAAATAAATTGAAAACACAAATATCCGCATTAAAAACCGATGGTTCTTAAAGGCCCTCGTCAGTTTTAATCACAATCAGCGGCCCTATTATTGAATTATATATTTTAACTTAATTAATACAAACAGCCTGTCCTCATCACTTTGCGTCATTCCAGTTACTTTAAGCGGTATTTTCAAATTAAAATTGTCTGTACTTTCACGCACACAAAATTTCACATATTTCCCTCAGCTCTGATAATTATGCTGAAGCAGCTTTTTCATACGCCGCGCATGGTCCACCTGTTATAAATTTATGTAATACATTTTTACAAAAAAATAAGCCCTTTGGGCCTAATTAAAAATTACTGGTCAATTCATTGCCAACAGCCTTTTCGGCAACAATAAATCACATAACCATAAATGCCAACACAATTTATAAATAACTCCCGCCTTTTAAGATAGCGGGAGCTTTATTGTTAAACTTTATGCCATTTACGAATTACTCTGCCAAATTCATCACAGCCAATGCTGTTTTAAAGGCCACAAAACCAACAGCCTTAATGGCCGCTGATTTCATGGAATCCCCTTATTGGTCCTTTCTTTTAACGGGCGTAATATTGCCGTTCTCGTCAACAAAGGCTATGCTTTCTATTCGGCTGCGCATTTTCTTTCTGAAATCAGATAGATATTCTTTTCTAAGCCTTTCCCTCTCCAAAATCTCGTCGTCCGTAAGACCTTCTGTTTTAGCTTTTTTGGCTAAAAAATTTATACGCTCAAGCCTTTTTGATATTTCCTCCACTTCCTGCCCTCCATAATAATAAAATAAACCGCAAAAATTCTTTTAGTTAAGCACGCAAAAAGGAGCCGCTGTTTAATTTAAGCTTAATACGGCTCCCATTTAAACTGTCAAATATTTCCCACGGATTTACTTAAGCATTTCAAAGCCTCTAAAATATTTCAGATAGACCTTTCCAAGTATCTCGTCTTCCTCAACATATTTGTTAACCCAAAATCTGGAATCCAGAGAATTGTTCCTGTTGTCGCCCATCATAAAATAACAGCCCTCCGGCACCTGATAAGGCCCGTAATCGCCAAGAGGCGTTTCCTTAACATAGCTGTCGTCAAGGGGTTCCGCAGAATCGTTTATATACACTTTGCCGTCTTTTATGTTAACCGTTTCGCCCGGAAGGCCGATAACCCTTTTAACATACAGCACGTCAGGGTCATCAGGATACCTAAAAACGGCTATGTCGCCCCTTTGGGGCTGTGAAAAATAATAGGTAAGTCTAAGGGCTATTATTCTGTCGCCGGGCATTATGGTGTTTTCCATAGAGCCCGTTGGCACGGTGGCATTAACTATAACGGCCACATTTATAAAAACGGCTATTAAAACGGCCAAAATTATGGTTTTTATCCACCCCAAGGCTTCCTTAAAAGTCTTATTTTTAGACATAAAGCCGATTATTCCTTTTCATTTTTGTTTTCGTCATGTTCCTTGTCTGTTTCCTCAACGTCTGTCTGCTCATGACTTACAGGCATAATGGTTACGTCCTTTTCAAAATCGTCGTCGGTAACGTCGTTGTTTTCGGAATCTTTTTTCCTCTTAATTATTTTATTTGTAAAAATCGAGGCCTTTTCGCTCAGTTCTTTAATTTTAGGACTGGCGTCCATAGCGGCTTTTTTTACCACTGGTTTGGTGTCGTCTATAAATTTCTCCGTTTTCTCGGCGGCATTTTTTATAAAAGAGCCGAAATTCTCTCCCGCTTTTGATATAACGGAGTCTTTGTTTTCCTCACTCTGAGCCGTTTCGCTGAGGGCTCTTAAAAGCCTTTCGGCTTCGTCAACGTTTATAATACCTTTTTCAACCATTGATAATACAGCGAGTCTTTCCTCTTTCATTGTATATCCCTCCATAACGTCATAAATTAAAATATAACAAGCAAAGTCCCCCAAAGCGTAATAATAACGGAACTGAAACCCATGGCCATTTTAAGCCTAAGGGCCAAAAGAACAACAAGGGCCGCAAAAGTCACCGCCAAAACAGCCTGCCTTAAAAGCCTTCGTCTTATACGGCGGCTGCGGCGTTCATTACCTTTTATAAACACTTTGCCGCTTACATATATTCCGCCGAAAACACCCTTTTTAACATTAACTGAAATGTGCTTTTCATTACGTATAAGAAAAAAAGTTTTCCTGTCCGCCCCAAAGCAATATTCCGTTCCATTTCTCACTCCTTTAATTCCCCGCTGTTTTATTATACCATTTTTTCTTACGGGAGAACACTTAATAATTATAAAATTTTCCGGTTTTGAGAAATATCTGTCAAAACATGTAATATAAATCTCAATAGACAGGGCGGCGCTGAAAATGCTGAGGAGCGCCGAGGGTATCCATGCCATGTTTCGGCTTAATGGCCCAAAGCCCATATACCCGCTAATGAGGCATTGATAGTAATAGTATATGTATATCACAAAGCTTATGATAAAAACAGCGGCCGAAAGAAATTTTTTTCTGCGGTGAGGCGCCGTATACCAAAGTCCGGCTCCCCTGCACGAATATATTACGGCCGCCGTTGTTACAAGGCTTATTATAAATAAAATGCCGTTGGGACTTTGGCCCGACATATAAGACATAAATGCCATCGGCGCCGACCACAAAAGTATAAAAAAATATATTTTCCGCCCCGAGTAGACCCCGCTGAAAACAGAATACACACTGGCCGCTATCGCGAAAATACTTATAATAGCCATTTCAGCCTCCCGGGCAAATTAAATCCCTCTGTAAATCTCCGGTCTGAAAACGCCTCTTTTTTCAGCCTCGTCAATTTGACGTAGCATAAGTTCCTTATCTTTGTTAAAGGTACCCTTAAGAGGAACATAATTGGACGCGTGGTTGGCCCTGAAAACAGTGCCTTCCGAGTCCACGTTCTCAACAAAAACCTTAAGTTCCCGCATAACCTCCTGAGGCCCCAAAAGCTCAAATTTTCCGGCCTTGTGCTCTTCATAAAGCTCCGTTCCCGGCTCTACCATAAGCGTAAGAAAGCCCACATATTCCGGCTTAATGCGTGATATAAGCTTAGCCGAGTTAACGGCGTGCTCATAAACAAGCTCTTTTCCTCCAAGACCAGATATAAGTGTTATTGAAACTATCATTCCGGCTTTTTTAAGCTTAATTCCGGCCTGAGCTATTTCCTCGGACGTAACGCCCTTTTTAACTCTTTCAAGAACGGT